>DATBQN010000087.1:0-11296 GCA_036560825.1 Thermoanaerobaculia bacterium | reverse complement strand
GCCGGCAGCCCGCCGCCGCGCAGCGCCGCCTCGACCAGCGACACGCCCTCGGCCGAGAGCACGGCGAAGAAGACGGCCGCGTCGTCGCCATAGAGCGACGGCGTCGCCGCCCCCACGATCCGCTCGACGAGGCCCGAGCCGGTGGCGGGTGGGGCGGCGGGCGCGCCCGCTCCCGCGCCGGCTGCAATGCTCCCGCTCGCGGCACCGGTCCCGCCGCTCGTGCCCGGGGCGGCGGCCGGAGGGCTGTCGTCGGCCGAGGATCGATCGATGAGGACGAGCTGGCAGGTGCCGGTCTCGGGGGCGACGGGCGCCAGGATCGGCGGGCCCGGGAGATTCGCGTGGGCGGCGACCCGGCTCCGCAGGCGCGCCAGGCGCTCGTCGTCGACTCCGAGGTCGACGGTGAGCGACAGCAGGCCGCCGCCGAGCGCGTCGTGGAGGGCGGGGTCGAGCTGGTACTTGAGGAGAGTCAGCTCCGGCGAGCCGTCCTCGGCGTGCGCCAGCCGCGGCACGTCCGGCAGGTAGTGGAAGCGCGCCGGCTCGGCATGGTCGGGGAAGAGCGTCACCCCCTCGGCATGAAGGGCCGGACGGCCGAGGTCGATCACAGGGCGGGGCCTCGCCGATCCGATGCGCCCACCGTACCCGCCCCCCTCGTGTCCTCCCCCCTTCTCCAACCCGCCCCCTCCCAGGGGGGAGGGACCGCGACCGAGCCGACAACCCAGATTGGGCGCGAGGATGTCCAGAACCCTGGCCGCCGTGCGAATCTCGAGTCCACAGGCGGGCCGCCCGCCCAGCAGGAGCGGCAGGATCTCGGGTCCCTCCCCCCTGGGAGGGGGGTGGTTGGGACAGGGGGGAGGACAGGAGGGGGGCCGGTTCGCATCACGGGCTCACCAGCCGCGCCACCTGGATGGGCAGGATGGCGTTCTCGTGCACGGTCCAGTCGCTCGGCTCGGGGTCGCGGGTGGCGGTGAAGACGGTGGTGCGGTACTGGAACTGGCGCGGGCGGTCGGCGCGCAGGAGGAGGCGCTTGACCGTCTTGATGGCGCCGCCCGCCTCGAAGAGCTCGCTCTCGACGACCTCGAGCGCGCCGTCCAGCGGCTCGGCCTTGAGGTCCACCTGGATGGCGTCGATGGCATGCGCGGCCATGGTGGCGGCGCCGAGGAGCGTCACCGTGACGTCGAAGTAGATGCCCCCCTCGGAGACGATGATCGAGAGCTGCTCGGTCTTCTGCTCGAGCTGGTTCTCGGCGCCGCCGTTCGCCTTGATGAGGCTCACCTTGTAGGTGTACTCCCGCTTGCTGCGGTCGACGATCGGGATGCTGATCGAGGCGGGGCGGAAGTCCGGCCCCAGGATCTCGACGTTCTTGCGCACCTCCATGTGGTTGTCCGGGTCGTCGTAATGCAGCTCGACCTCGACGCGCAGCACGTTGTGCGAGTCCACCTGCGGATAGATGATGATCGGCAGGCGGTCGGCGAAGGGGTCGCCGATGAAGAGCTGGGCGCCGCTCGCCGGCTCGAGCGCGCCCTGGATCTCGCTCGAGTCCTTGAGGTGCCAGAGGTGCTGCACCTGGTAGCCGTCGCGCGCCGGGTCGGTCAGCCGGACGATCCACTCCTGGCGCGGCGACCCCGAGCTCACGAGGTAGCGGTGCTCGTCGTGGAAGCTGTCCGGCTTGTCGTCGTAGACGACGTGGGTCTCGATCTTGTCGACGATGTCCCAGTCGACCACGCCCGGCTCGAGGTAGACGTGGAGCATCTCGACGTCGTCGGGCGGATGGACGACGAGCGCGCGGCTGGTGCTGGCGCGCCAGGGGGTCTGGTAGTCGTGCCGCTGGGCGGCGATGCGCTCGGCCTGGCCGAACTTGTAGCTCAGGCGGTAGCGGTAGGAGAAGTCGTCGAGGTCGCGGAAGGCCTGGAAGTGGTGCGGCGCCGAGCTCGCCTTGGTGAAGTTCACCGAGCCGACGACCCGCGGCTCGTCGATGGTGCCGCCGTACTGGAGGTCGACGACGATGCTCTGCAGGTCGAGCCCGTCGAAGTCGGCGATGGTGCTCACCTCGACGTCGAGCACCTTGAAGAAGGGGTCGTCGAGGTCGATCTCGCGGATGTACTGCGATTTCTCGGTGCTGCCGATGAGCGCCGAGAAGAAGCCGTTCGGCGCGTGGGTGCGGGTCTCCGGCGAGACCTCGCTGAAGTCGTAGGTGGCGGTCTTCAGCTCCTCCTGCTTCTTGTACTGGAGCTGGAAGCCGAGCTCGACCTTGGTGCCGCCCGTGCCTCCGGCGCCGCCGGCGACCCCCTGGCTGGTCTGCGCGGTCGAGGCCATCTGGTTGGCGGCGCCGATCGCCGTGGCGGCGCTCGCGGCGCTCGCCGGGGCGTCGGTCATGGCGGGCTTGAAGAACTCGTCGAGGATCGACCCCTTGAGCAGGTCCAGGGCCTGCTTCTGCATGTCGTCGACCGAGGCCCCCTCCTGCTGGCGGATGATCTCGATGGTGATCGCGCCGCTCTCCTGCAGCTTCTCCATCGAGTACGAGAGGTCGGCGTCGAGGGCGACCTGGGTGCCCGTGGACTGCGGCGTCCCCGTCTGCCCCTGACCTGTCTGGCCCTGACCCGCCGGTGTCTGCCCCTGACCCGACGGCGCCTGTCCCTGGGCCGGAGGCGTCTGTCCCTGGACGGGCGGTGTCTGGCCCTGGACGGGTGGGGTCTGCCCCTGGACCGGTGGGGTCTGCCCCTGAACGGGCGGAGTCTGTCCCTGGACCGGCGGCGTCTGCCCCTGCACCGGCGGCGTCTGCGGCGGAGTGCGCGGCGGCGTCTGCGTTTGGCCTGGAGGCGTCTGGCCTGGAGGCGTCTGACCCGGCGGCGTCTGCGTCTGCGTCTGGCCGCTGCCGCCGCCGGTGTGGACGCCGAAGTGGAGCCCCATCTTGAGCTGCTCGTAGACCTTCTGCTTGTCGACCGTCGCCTTGACCGCGAGGGCGGGGCGCAGGCCGGAGAACTCGAGCTCGTACATGACGCCGATGGGCGACATCTCGGAGTCGTAGGCGTTCTCGAGCAGGGTGACGGCGTCGGTGCTGAGGGCGAGGGAGAAGATCGCCCGCTGGTCCTGGAGGAGCGAGGGCGTCGCCGTGCCCAGGATGCCGCGCACGAAGTTGCTGTGCGCCGTGGGGTCGGCGCCGGCGTCGGGCGGCGTGGCGGCGCTCATCTGGGCGTCGAGGGCGATGACGTTGACCTTCCCCTTGGTGTAGAGCACCGGCGCCAGGCTGATCGGCCCCGCGCCCGGCGGCACCTTCGACGAGAGCTCCGACGTGATGGCGCTCTTCACCCCTTCCGTGAGCCCGCAGTCGACGCCGAAGATGAGGAAGCCGCCGCCGAGCTGCTGGCGGGTGAGGGGATTGGCGCCGCCCATGGCGTCGAGGGCGTTGCGGTACTTGAGGAGCAGGAAGTTGGGCTTGCCGTCGGTGCGCGTCAGGTGCGGCGGACCGGCGAGGTAGTAGAACATCGTCGGCACCGCGTGGTCGCGGAAGACGATGACGTCCTGGATCTCGTAGAAGGGGGATTCGAACGTCAGCATGGGCAGGTCCTCGTCCGTGGGTCGTCCGGCGGCATCAGGCGGCCGGCGGCGGTGGAGGGGATGGCGGAGACGGCGGCCGCAGCACGAGGACGGCCGAGTCGGTCTCCTGCCAGGGCATCTCGACGCGCGGGCCCTGCGCGGGCACCAGGGTGAGCTGCCAGCGATAGGACGCGGGGTCGGCCGGCGCCGCGAGCCGGAAGCTCCAGCGCGCGCCGGCGGCCGGGTCGCGGAGCACGAGGGTCGCCTTGGCGTCGCCGTGCTCGAGGGCGAGGAGGGCGAAGGCGTAGGCGCCTCCCGCTTGAGCTCCCGCTTGACTTCGCGCTTTACCTCCAATATCGAGCAGGCGGGCGATCACCTGCACGTCGACCCGCAGGAGATCGCGCACCACGAGGACGGGCGCGTCCTCGTCGGTCCAGTCGAGGGCGCGGACGCTGCCGTCGGCGTAGACGAGCGTGCGCCGCGCCCGGTAGCGGAAGGCGGCGCGGTCGGCGACCGGCGGCTCCCACACCCGGCTCTCGCCCGGCTGCGCGAAGGCCATCTGCGTCTGATAGGCCTGGCCGCCGGAGTCGGCGGCGAGGTCGACGACGACCTGGGCGAGGTCGGCGAAGTCGCCGGCGGCGACCACCATGACCCGCGCCGTCGCCAGCAGCTCGCGCGGCGCGTCGAGGGGGACCACCGATCCGGAACCCAGCTGCGAGCTCGCCGGCGCCGTCTGCCAGTCCTCCTCGACCCGGCGGTCGTCAGCGGTGAGCCAGGAGACGCGGTAGCGCCAGGGGCCCGCCGTCTCGTCGCGCACGGCGGCCTGCCAGACCCCCGCCGCGCGCTCGCCGTCGAGGATGAGGCGCTCGCTCAGGGCGTCCGCGGGGTACTCGAGCTCGACCACGGCCGAGCGCACGCGCGCGAGCGGCACGTCGCGGAGAGCGACGGCGGCGGTGAGGACGCCCAGGCGGTCGAGGTCGAGGACGATGGCGGTGCCATCCACGGCGGGATAGGCGATCCGCCTGGGCTCCCTGTTACCAGCGCCGTTACCAGCGCTGTTACCGGCGCTCGCGCGGTAGAAGATCTCGACCTCGCAGCTCACCTTGCGCTCCTCGGGCGCCGCGAGCGCGGTGCGGAAGGTGGCGACCGTCGAGCCCTCGCGAAAGAGGTACTCGCCCGACGTCTGCACCCGGCCCGCGGACCCGGTGGCATCGTAGTCGAGGCGCGCCTTGACGGTCTCGATCAGGTCGTTGGCGAAGTCCACGGTGCAGTAGATCTTGACCTCCAGGATGCGGAAGAAGCCGCCGTCGAGGTCGATCCGCCGCAGGCGGTCGCCCAGCTCCGCCTTGTCGAGCCGGATCGTACCCTCAAGCACCGCCCTCTGCTCGGCCGGGAACGACTCGCTGAAGGTGTGGTTGAGGGTGGCCTCGATCTCCGGGGCGAAGGGGCGCAGAGCGCCGGCCCCCAGGGCGCCCGTGCCGCCCGCGCCTGCGGCGGTGAAGAAGGCGCTCCCCAGCGCCGCCGTCAGGAGGTCCTCGCCGAGCTTGCGGAGCGCCGCCTCGTGCTCCGGCGCGAGCGGCCGCGGGGTGGTGAGCTCGACGCCGGCGAGGTGCTGGACCGCGAGGGCGGGGTAGAGCCGGGGGAGCTCGAGCGGCCCGGCGGCGAGGCCGGCGGCGAGCGCGTCGTAGGAGCGCCGGGCATCGCACCAGACGCGGAGCTCGACGTCGTCGAGGCGGATCTCGAAGGTCAGGTCGTAGCGGGCGTGGAAGAGGTCCTGGCCGGCGTCGATCGCCTGGGAGAGCAGGGCGGCGCCCTCCGCCGTCAGCTCGACGGAGAAGGTGGCGCGCTCGGTCCCCGAGAAGCGGGCCGGCCCGCTGCCGGCGATCCGCGCCGCGAAGTCGCCGGCGATATCACCACCAGCGGTCTCGCCGGCGAAGGCGAGGGCGACGGTGCCGGCGGCGAACGGCATGGAGAGGATCTCGACCGCGGCGCCGGCCGGGGCCGCGAGCTCCGGGAGGACCTGGACGACCGCGGCGGCGAGCGTGGCGCGCTCCTCTGGGGAGGGCGCGAGCTCGACGGTGAGAGTGACCAACCCCCCCGAGACCGGAGGGGCGACGGCGCCTGCGGAGCCGCCCGGCGGCACGCGGTACCAGAGGAAGTCGAAGGCCGGCCCGCCGCGCTCGTCGCGGGCCAGGCGCGGAGCGTCCGGCAGAGCATAGAATCGCGGCGTATAGCTGCGCTGGCCATCGCGATAGACGACGTCGCGGAAGAGGGTGAACGGCTCGACCCGCAGGCTGTCGGCGAGGGTCAGCATGGAGCCTCCGTGGCCCATCGAGTAACATCTGGCCCGCGACTTCCGCCTCTTATCGCGGACCGGGCCTCTGAGCCGATTCCAGGCGCGAGCCTAAGCGAAATTTCTTCTTTCATGATTGCGATCTCCGCCCGCCCTCTCTCCGGTTCCGCCCGCCCTCTTAGGGCGCCGGAGCTTTCGACTTCGTTGCAGGTGAGCTTCCTCTTCCCATGGGAGCGTCCATGCTCTATCTAGACAGCTCGCTCGAGATCCAAGGCCTCACCCTCTTCCGCGACTACAACACGCCGACCCGCTTTTACTACATGCCGCGGTCGCCGCGCCTGACGACGGAGTCCGGGGCGCCGATGTTCCAGCTGCTGATCTACCGGCGCGACATCACGGACAACCCCGACTTCCGCGAGGGGGAGTCCCTGGGGGGCGGCTTCCTCACCATGACGGTCGACCTGGGCGTCCCCAAGGCGACGCTCGACGCGGTGACCAGCGAGCTCGCCGGCCAGCTCGGCGGCGGCGGCGGCACCATCGAGCTGGCGCCCGTCCCCTTCGAGAACGGCAGCGTGCGCATCAGCGCTCTCGGCTTCGCCGCCGGTCAGGCCCCGGCGCTCGAGGGGGGAGGCGACGCCGCCGCGGCCGGAGGCGCCGCCGCCGCGCCGGCCACCCCGGCGTCGACGCCGCCACGCTTCGTCGAGAACATCCTCGGCGCGGCGAAGCCCAGCCTCTACGGCGACAACCGCGCGGTGTTCACCATCGAGCTCTCCCAGGAGGGGGCGATCCTCATGCGCGCCTCGCTCGAGGACGGCGGGGCGTCGCAGGTGGTCGCCATCTACGATCTCTCGTACCGCGGCCTGATGCCGGCCTACGAGGCCAAGATCACCATCGACTTCAAGCAGTCCTACTCCTACCTGCGCACCCGCTTCACCGCCAACACCCTGTGGTTCAAGTCCGACATCGACGCCGAGGTGGAGACGCTCAAGAAGGAAGGGCACATCAAGATCGAGGAGGTCGACTACCTGCAGTCCGACCCCGCCAAGCTCGCCGAGCGCGCCACCCAGCTCGAGGCGCTCGCCAAGGACCTCGCCACCTGGGCCTTCTTCCACCCCGGCCTGACGCCGGGCAAGGTGCTCGCCGACGACCGCGGCAACATCACCGTCTACGATCCCACCCAGGACGCCAAGGCGAGCGCCGCGGGGTTCACCGCGCCGCTCTCGGCCGCGGGGACCGGGCGGGGGTCGCCGGGCGACGTCGCGGGGCCGCGCAACCAGGGCGACTCGGCCAACCCGAGCAACGCCCGCGTCGGCGGCGCCCCGCTGCCGCCCGCCGGCTCGCAGCCCGCCACCCCGCCCGCCGCGGCGGACGCCGGCGCCCCCGGGGGCGGCGGCGCGGTCGAGGCGTGGAACCGCGCCGGCCGGCCGCAGGCCGCCTTCCTCCTCAAGTCGCTCAGCCAGGAGGAGCAGCAGACCATCACCTTCGACCTCCGGCAGGTCGCCGCGACCCAGCGCTCGGCGGCGCCCCAGGGGTCGATCCGCCTGCTGCCGGGCGCCGCCCAGCTCGCCGGCCGCATCAAGGAGGTCGACCTCAACGACCCCTTCTTCGACCGCATCGCCGGCACCGTGACGACCGGCGCCGACCTCGCCGCGGCGGGGGTCAGCTCGATGGTGGTCAAGCTGCGCTACGGCACCCGCGACGACGGCACGGCCCCCAAGGACACCCAGGAGTTCACCCTCACCAAGACCGGCGACAAGGGGAGCTACGCCTTCCTCATGGACCGCCGCCTGAGCGTCCAGCTCGAGTATCAGGTGGTGGTCAGCTACAAGGCCGGCTTCGCCATCGGCAGCACCGACACCCAGGCGTCCTCGGACTGGATCCCCACCACGACGCGCAACCTCGACGTCGATCCGCGGACCGTCGGCGCCGTCTTCACGGTCAGCCTGGTGCTCGGCAACGTCGACTGGTCGGCCGTGCAGAGCGTGCAGAGCACGGTCCTCTACGATCAGGGCGCGCTGCACGGCGAGCGCACGGTGGTGCTCACCCAGGCGGCGCCCGCGGCGCTGGTGCCGGTGCGGCCGCCGGACGGCGGCACCCGCGCCTTCCGCGTGAGGAGCGTCTTCTTCTACGGCGCCGTCCAGGAGACCGTCGAGGCCACCGGCAGCGGCGACGCTCTCGTGGTGATCAACCCGCCGACGACGCGCGCCATCCCGGTCAGCCTGACCGCCGCCGACCCGCTCGGCCGCTTCCGCAAGGTCGCCGTCGAGCTCGGCTACCCGGCGGGCACCGACCCGGCGGAGCAGACCAAGCTGGTCGAGCTGGCGGGCGACGGCGCCTCCGGCGCCTGGACCTTCTTCCGCCCCGACGATCAGGCGGAGCCCAAGTACCGCTACCGGGTGACCCTCTTCGGCAAGGACGGCACGACGAACACCAGCGCCTGGACCGACACCACCGAGCGGCAGCTCATCGTCGGCGACCGTTTCGAGGGCATGCTCGAGATCGAGGTGCGCTTCCTGGTGCCCGACTTCACCAGCATGGGCTTCATGGGCGCCAAGATCCACCTCGAGTACCCGGACGCGCCGCCGCAGGCCAAGGCGACGGTCGAGAAGTTCCTCTCCGGCGCTCCGCAGCCCTTCACCTGGCGGGTCCCCCGCCGCGCCGGCGGCTCGTCCCAGTACCGCTTCTCCGTGCAGTGGATCCACGTCGACGCCTCCGTGGTCAACGTCCCCCTCGCCACCACCGACCAGGAGCTGCTGCTCGTCTTCCCGCCGCTTCCCGGGTAGACACGGAATCGCGGAGGCCGGATAGATCATGCCCACGCCGCAAGAGCGCGTCCAGAGCGCCGTCCGCTTCTTCTTCGAGCAGGCGCTGCCCCAGGCCACGGGGAAGACCTTCGCCCAGCTCTCCAACCCGCTCGTCCACCTGGGCTCGTACGTGCGCTGGACCGGCGGCCCGGTGGCGACCTCCGCGGGACAGAGCCTGACGCCGGTCTACGCCTTCCGCACCTCGGCCGCGCTGCCGGTCGCCAACAACGCCCCCAACCCGGCCGGGGTGACGGTGCCCGCCGACGCCCCCCTTCACCACCTGCTGTGGACCCGCCACGTCGCCGACGCGGCGGTCGACGACGAGGCCGAGATCCGGCGCGTGATGGCGGACCTCGACTCGTTCGCCGGCCTGTTTTCGACACCAGCGTCGACGCCGGCGTCGACCCCGGCGGCGCCCGCAGGGACCCCGGGCGCGGGAGCGCCGGCGGGAGGGGCCGCCCCGGCGCCTGGCGGCGGCGGGGTTGGAGCGCCTGCCGGACCGGCCGCGGGGGCCGGGGGGAGCGCGACCACCGCGGCTGCCGTGGCGCGCGCCGCCGACTGGGCGCGGGGGATCGCGGCCAGCCGCGGGGCGCTCGCCGTCAATGTGGACGGCCTCGCCGCCATCCCGCCCGCGCTGCAGACCGTCACCGACGACCTCGCCGAGCTCAAGGAGGTCCTGCGCCACTTCTTCACCTACGGCGCCGACGGCGCCTACTACCGCCGCTGGGCGGGGGCCGGGCGCGACCCCGGCAACGCCGCCCACCTGACGCCGGAGTACAAGCAGAACAACGTGCGCGAGGTGCGGCTCGAGCGCGACCGCCTCTACCTCTACATGGCGGTGCCCGAGAGCCTGCTGTCCGGCGCCGGCGACCTCGGCCAGGGCGCCTTCCGCGAGGTGGTGGTGCGCTTCGACGACACCGGCCTCGCCGACCGGCCCTTCGACATGGCCACCCTCCACACCGCCCGCTGGCGCCGCGACAGCGCGCCGCACGAGGACTTCGTCTTCTTCTACGCCGAGGACGGCGACGGCATCCCGGCGCCGCCCGACGTCCGCGCCAAGCTCTCGCCGCAGCTCCAGGGGCTCTTGGGGGCGCTGCAGACCGCCGGCGATGCCCTCGCCGCGCTGCTCCAGGCCTCGCCCCTTGTAATCGGCGCCATCGGAGGCGCGGCGCCGCAGATCCTCCTCATCGCCACCGTCGACGGCGAGCCGCAGCTCCCCGCCGGGGTGATCGCCGACGGCGAGGGCTCGATGCGGGCGCTCCTCGTCGCGGCGCAGGTCGCCAAGGTGCTCGAGGTCGCGGCGGTGCCGCAGATCCGCCACCTCGGCCTGCTGCCGCCGGCCCGCGCCGCCAACGACCAGGCGCGGGCGATGGTCAGCTTCCCCGGCCTGCAGGCCAAGATCCCCGCCGCCAAGCAGGACGGCACGGGGGTCGTCGTGGGGGTGATCGACACCGGCATCGACGGCGGCCATCCCGCCTTCGCCGGCCGCATCGCCGCCTACTGGGACCAGGCGACCGCCGCGGCCAACGTCGTCCTGCCGCCCGGCAACTCGCCCGCCGCCAACCACCCGGGCAACGCCGCCTACGCGCCGTTCGCCTTCGGCGTCGAGCTCACCGGCGCGGCGACCGCGGGCGCGCGCGACCCGGGCGGCCACGGCACGCACGTCGCCGGCACGGCGGCGGGAGCGGAGGTGCGGGACGGCGCGGGCAACGTCCTGATGCCCGCCGGGCTGGCGCCCAAGGCGACGATCGTGGCGGTGCGCGCCATCGAGGTCGGCCCTTCGAACTTCCTGCTCGGCATCCGCTACATCTTCCAGAAGGCGACCGAGCTGGGCCTGCCCTGCGTCATCAACATGAGCTTCGGCCAGCACTTCCATCCCCACGACGGGACGGACGCGGTGTCGCGGGCCCTCGTCGGCGTGGTCACCAACGCCGCCGGCGCCTACCTCCCCGGCCGCATCCTCGTCGCCTCGGCGGGCAACGACCGCGGCCGCAACTATCACGTGCGCCGGCCGCTCGCGCCGCGCGGCACGAAGACGGTCGCCGAGGCGGCGCTCCTGCTGCCGGTCCAGCTCGGCGACGGCCTGCGCGAGGAGCACGTCAACATCTGGGTGCGCAACCCCAACCCGGCGGCTCCCGCGGGGACGGTGTTCCCGGTCGCCGTCTGGGTCTTCCGCCGCAACGCCAGCCACTCGCGCAACACCGCGACCTCGTTGACCAGCCTCGTACCCCTAGGGCAGAGCACCGCCGGCACCCCCAACGGGGCGGGCACCTTCCCCACCCACCGCGTGCGCATCGATATCGTCACGGCGCTCGCCGACCCCTTCAACGGCGACTTCAGCATCCAGGTGAACTTCGCCTCGACCGCCGTCGGCGTGCCGGCGCTCGCCATGCTGGGCGATCAGTGGGTGATCGCGCTCGACAACGGCTCCGCGCAGCCGCTCGACGTCCACGCCTGGATCGCCACCGCCCCGAGCTCCACCCGCTTCATCCCCCAGGGTCTGTTCGACGACGACGATGCCTTCCTCTCCGGCGTCCCGGCGGCGTCGCCCGCCACGGTGAGCGTGGCGAGCGTCAACAGCCGGCTCGCCTGGACCTCCCTGACGCTCGGGCCGCTCGCGATGACCACCCAGTCCGCCGTCAACGAGCTGTCGACCTTCAGCAGC
>DATBQN010000086.1:0-4379 GCA_036560825.1 Thermoanaerobaculia bacterium | reverse complement strand
GTAGTTGCTCAGCGCACAGTACTGGGCCGCCCGTTGCGGCTGTGCGATGTGGCAGAGGTATTCGTAGGACATGCCGAGGAGCGGCAGGGTCGCGCCCTTGTAGACGAAGTAGTGGTGATTGCTGGTGAGCGCGACCGGCGCTCCGGTGGGCGAGCAGCTCTGGCCGCCAGCCCTCGCGGAGATCATGGAGATCATGGAGATCGACATGCAAGCGGTCAGCGCCGCGACTCGAAGACCCCGAAACATGGTCACGCTCCCTCCGCAAAAGACGAGCCTTCCTGCGCTGCCTTAGCGCACACCATAGCACTGAAAACTGCGGGCGCTCGGCCGGTCCGCGCGACCCCCTCTGCTACACTGCCGCGGCCATGGCGGAGACCGCGCGCGCGCAACGGGCTGGCCAACGAGTCGGCCAACGGATCGGAATGATCAGCCTGGGCTGCCCCAAGAACCTCGTCGACAGCGAGGTGATGCTGGGGGAGCTCGCGCGCCGCGGCTTCGAGGTGGTCGCCGACCTCGAGCGCGCCGAGACGGTCGTCATCAACACCTGCGGCTTCATCGAGGAGGCGAAGCGGGAGTCGATCGACACCATCCTGGAGGTCGTGGCGCGGAAGGGCCACGGGGTCGAGCGCGTCCTCGTCGCCGGCTGCATGGTCAACCGCTACGGCGAGGAGCTGCGGCGCGAGATCCCCGAGATCGACGGCTTCGTGGGGCTCGACCAGCTCCGCGAGGTGGGCGACCTGGTCCAGCTGGGCGGCGGGCCGCCGCTCCCCGCGCCGTCGCACCTGGTCTTCGACCACACCGCGCCGCGCCTGCTGACCACGCGCGGGTACGCCTACCTCAAGGTCGCCGAGGGGTGCGACAACCCCTGTACCTTCTGCGCCATCCCGATCTGGCGCGGCCGCTTCCGCAGCCGCACGGTCGACAGCCTGGTCGCCGAGGCGCGCCAGCTCGAGGGCGCCGGGGTGCGCGAGCTCTGCCTCATCGCCCAGGACACCACGCGCTACGGCGAGGACCTGGGCGCCGGGCGCCACGGCCTGGTGCGCCTCGTCGAAGCGCTCCTCGCGGCGACCGACATCCCCTGGATCCGCTTCCTCTACGCCTATCCGACGACCCTCGACGAGGATCTCCTCCGCCTCATGGGGAGCGAGCCGCGCTTCTGCTCCTACGTCGACATGCCCCTCCAGCACAGCCACGGCGAAGTGCTCGCGGCGATGCGCCGGGGGGGCGACGCCGGGCGCTACCTCCGCCTCCTCGACCGCGCCCGCGAGCTCGCCCCGGACGTCTTCCTCCGCTCGACCTTCATCGTCGGCTTCCCCGGCGAGACCGAGGAGCACTTCGCCGACCTCCTCGCCTTCGTCGAGCGCGCCCGCTTCGACCACCTGGGCGCCTTCGCCTTCAGCCCGGAGCCGGGGACGAAGGCCGGCGCCCTCGCGGGGCGCGTGCCCAAGGGGGTGGCGCGCCGGCGCCTGAAGCGCCTGCTCGAGGCCCAGCGGCCGATCGCCGTCGAGCGCCGCGAGCGCCTCGTCGGCCGCCGGCTCGAGGTGCTCGTCGAGGGCGTCTGCGAGGAGAGCGAGCACCTCCTGCAGGCCCGCCATCAGGGGATGGCGCCGGAGATCGACGGCCGGGTGCTGATCAACGACGTCGAGGGGGAGGATGGGGGGCTCGGCCAGGCCATCCCCCCCGGCACGCTCGCCGAGGTCGAGATCACCGAGGCCTACGCGAACGACCTCGTGGGCCGGCTCGTCGCCCTGCGCTAGCGACGATGCTCGTCGTCCAGGACGCCTTCCACTCGAGCGACCTGCCGCGCGGCGGCGTCGGGGCGATCGGCAACTTCGACGGCATCCACCGCGGCCAGCGCGCCCTCCTCGACCTCATGGTGGCGCGGGCGCGCGAGCTCGGCGTCCCGGCCGTCGTCATCACCTTCGATCCCCACCCGGTGGCGGTGCTCCGCCCGGAGCAGGCGCCGCTGCCGCTCACCACCATGGAGCAGCGCGAGAAGCTCCTCGACGAGGCGGGGGTGGACGTGGTGCTGGTGATCCGCTTCACCGCCGACTTCGCGCGCACCCCGGCGCGCAACTTCGCCCGCGACTTCCTGCACGGCAAGCTCGACCTCCGCGAGGTCTACGTCGGCGCCTCCTTCCAGTTCGGCTTCCGCCGCGAGGGGGACCTGCCGCTCCTCCGCGAGCTGGGCCAGAGCTTCGGCTTCGCCGCCTTCGCCGTCGAGGAGGTCAACTTCGAGGGCCAGCGGATCTCCAGCACGCGCATCCGCCAGGCCCTCCTCGAGGGGCGCGTCGAGCTCGCCTGGGAGATGCTCGGGCGGCCCTACTCGATCGCCGGGATCATCGCCCGCGGCGACCGCATGGGGCAGCGGCTGGGCTGGCCGACGATCAACCTGGCGCCCGACAACGAGCTCATCCCGGCCGACGGGGTCTACGTCTCGCGCTGCTTCTTCCCCAGCTACCCGGCGAGCTTCGACGCGGTGACCAACATCGGCACCCGGCCCACGGTCTACGAGAACTACCAGCGGGTGGTGGAGAGCCACGTCCTCGACTTCAAGGCCGACGTCTACGGCGAGCGGGTGGAGATCTCCTTCTGGAAGCGCCTGCGCGAGGAGCGGATCTTCCCCACCATGATGGACCTCGCCGCCCAGATCGGCCGCGACGTCGAGGCCGCCCGCGAGCACATGCTCCGCCAGCGCGCGGTCGCCCCGGTGGCGGACACCCTTGAATAGGAGGCTCCCGCGCGGCGCCTGGCATATTTGCCGGCAGCGGACTGTTTCCCCCATCGGGCGGCCGTGCGCCGCCCCCATTTCGGAAGGGAGAGCTGACTTCTTATGGCCAACGACAAGATCGTCATCGTGAAGGACGAGACCTTCGAGGACGAGGTGCTCAAATCCGACGTCCCGGTCCTGGTGGACTTCTGGGCCGAGTGGTGCGGCCCCTGCCGCATGGTGGCGCCGGTGCTCGACGAGCTCGCCGACGAGATGCACGGCAGGCTGCGGGTCGCCAAGCTGAACGTCGACGAGAACCAGCGGATCGCCTACCAGTTCCAGGTGCAGAGCATCCCGACCTTCATCCTCTTCAAGAACGGCAAGATGGCCGACCGCATGCTGGGCGCCATGCCCAAGGCCGGGTTCCAGAGCTTCGTGGAGCGGAACCTGGAGCCGGCGGCGGAACCGGTGGCGCGGGAAGGACGGTAGCGGAAGGAGGGGGCCCGCCCCCCTCCTGTCCTCCCCCTGTCCCAACCACCCCCTCCCAGGGGGGAGAAATGCGAGATCCACCGTCGCGATAGCTCGACTCCTACGTTTGTCAGTCTGATCCATCCAGCTTCATGACTCGCCCCCTCGCCGACCTAGACCGCGATCTGGCCGAGCTGGGGTGCGGGGCGCTGCTCGTCCTCGCGCACGACTCGCGCGACCCCGACCTGGCGCCGTTCGTCGGCGCGGTCCATCTCGGCAGCGCGTTCCTGGTGGCGCCGGTGGGCGCCGGGCCCTTCCTCGGCTTCTTCACGCCGATGGAGCGCGGCGAGGCGGCGGCGACCGGCCTCGCCCTGCTGAGCCCGGAGGAGCTGGAGGTGGGGAAGCGCGTCGACGAGGGGCGGAGCCCGGCCGACCTGCTGGCCGAGGTCCTCTCCCGCGGGCTGGGGCTCGCGGGCGTCCGCCCGGGGCGGATCGCCCTCGCCGGCAACGGCGCCGCGGGGGTCCTCTGGGGCGCCTGCTCGCGCCTCGCCGCGCGCGGCTTCGAGCTCGTCCCCGGCAACGAGCTCACCCTCCTGCTGCGGAAGACCAAGACGCCGGCGGAGCTCGCCGCCGCCCGCGCCGCCGCGGCGGGGACCTGCGAGGCGTTCCGCGCCATCGCGCGGCGGCTCGCGGCGGCCTCGACGCGGGACGGCAAGCTGTGGTCCGAGGGCGAGCGGCTGACCGTCGGCCGGCTGCGCGCCGAGGTGGCGCAGACCCTCGCCGCCCGCCGCCTGGAGCAGCCGCAGGGGAACATCCTCGCCCCCGGCCGCGATGCCGCGGTGCCTCATTCGACGGGGGACGACGGCCGCGCGCTCCGGCCGCGCGAGCCGCTCGTCGTCGACCTCTTCCCCCGCGGCGCCCTCTTCGCCGACTGCACCCGCACCTTCTGCGTCGGCGCGCCCGCCGAGCCCCTCGCCCGCGCCCACGCCGCCGTCCTCGACGCCCTGGCCGCCGCCCACCGCGAGGCGGTCGCCGGAGCCCGCGGCTTCGCCCTTCAGGAGGCGGCCTGCGCGCGCCTCGGCGGCGCCGGCTATCTGACCGCCCTCTCCCACCCCGGAACCGTGACCGGCTACGTCCACGGCCTCGGCCACGGCGTCGGGCACGAGCTCCACGAGTACCCGAGCTTCCGCAAGCAGGCCGG
>DATBQN010000085.1:0-15165 GCA_036560825.1 Thermoanaerobaculia bacterium | reverse complement strand
GGTTCCCCGACCAGCTCTCGGGCGGCATGCGCATGCGCGTCTCGATCGCGCGCGCGCTCGTCACCGAGCCCGAGCTGCTCCTCCTCGACGAGCCCTTCGCGGCGCTCGACGAGCTGACGCGCCAGCGCCTCGACGAGCGGCTGCGCGCTCTCTGGGAGTCGCGCCGGATGACGGTGCTCTTCGTGACGCACTCGCTCGTCGAAGCGGCTTTCCTCGCCGATCGGGCGCTGGTGATGTCGCGCCGCCCGGCCCGCATCGTGCTCGATCGCGCGCTCGCGCTGCCGGGAGCGCGGCACGCGGCGCTGCGCACCGACACGGCCTTCGTCCGTGAGACCGCGGTCCTCTACGATGCCCTCGAGGCGCATGGCTCGCCCGACGACGCTGGCGCTGCGTAACGCCGGGCCGCCGCTCGCGACGCTCGTCGTCGCCGGCGCGGCCTGGGAGGCGGCGGTGCGCCTGCTCGCGGTGCCGGCGTTCCTCGTGCCCCGCCCGTCCGCGGTCGCCGCCGCCCTCGTCGCCCAGCGCTCGATGCTCCTCGCCTCGACGCTCACCACCGCCCAGGGCGCGCTCGCCGGCTTCGCGCTCAGCCTCTCGATCGGCACGCTCGCCGGGCTCCTGCTCTCGCTCTCGCGGACCCTCGAACGCGCGCTCTATCCCTACGCGCTCTTCCTGCAGACCGTCCCCATCGTCGCCATCGCGCCGCTCCTCGTCCTCTGGTTCGGCGCCGGGCTCCGCGCCGTGTCGGTCTCCGCCTTCATCGTCTCGGTGTTCCCCGTCATCGCCAGCACCCTCGCCGGCATGCGCAGCGCCGATCCGCGGCTGGCGGACCTCTTCCGCCTCTACGGCGCGCGGCTCGGGGCCACCGTCTTCAAGCTGCGCCTGCCCTCGGCGATCCCCAGCATGGCGACCGGCTGGCGCGTCGCCTCGGGCCTCGCGGTGATCGGCGCCATCGTCGGCGAATTCGTCGCCGGCTTTTCGGAAGGGCGCGCCGGGCTCGGCATCACGGTGCTCGCCGCGTACCGGCAGCTACAGACCGACCTCCTCTTCGCCGCCGTGCTCCTCGCGGCGCTCCTCGGCTTCGCCCTCTTCTCCGCGGTGAGCCTGGCCGGCAGCCTGCTGTTGCGGCGCCTTCGCGCGCACGGCTAGACTCGTTCGATGTCCACCTCGTCCGCCGCTCGCAGAGGTTTCTTGCCGTTGCTCTTATGTTTCTTGCTCTCCGGTTGCGGCGGGCGGCCGGCCGGCGACGCTCCGCCGGCCCGGCCCGGCGCGGCCCTCACGCACGTCAAGCTCGCCCTCAACTGGGTCCCCGAGCCCGAGTTCGGCGGCTTCTACGCCGCGCGCGAGGCCGGGGCGTACCGGCGGCACGGCCTGGAGGTCGAGATCCAGGGCGGCGGGGCCGGCGTCCCCGTGCTGCAGATGGTGGCCACCGGACGCGCCGACTTCGGCATCGCGAGCGGCGACGGGGTGGTCGAGGCGCGGGCGCGCGGCGCCGACGTGGTGGCGGTCTTCGCCACCTTCCAGACCTCGCCGCAGGGGATCATGGTGCACGCGGCGCGCCGGCTGGCGCGGCTCGAGGACGCCTTCCAGTCGGGCACCCTCGGCCTCGAGACCGGCCTCGCCTACGTGCAGTTCCTGAAGATGAAATTCCCCTGGGGCGCCGTCAGGATCGTCCCCTACGACGGCGGCGTGGCGCGCTTCCTGGCGGATCCCGAGTTCGGCCAGCAGTGCTACGTGACCTCGGAGCCGATCGCCGCCAGGCGCCAGGGCGGCGATCCGCAGGTCTTCCTCATCGCCGACGCCGGCTTCAACCCGTACAACACGGTGGTCATCGCCCGCCGTGAGCTGCTCGACAAGCGGCCGGACCTCGTGCGCGCCTTCGTCGCCGCGTCGCGCGAGGGGTGGCGGCGATACCTCGACGATCCCGGCCCCACGAACGCGCTCCTCGGCCGCCTCACTCCGGCGCTCGACGCCGGGGCTCTCGCCGGGGCCGCGGCGGCCCAGAAGCCGCTCATCGAGACCGCCGAGACCCGCGCGCTCGGCCTCGGCGCCATGACGCGCGAGCGCTGGCAGGCCCTCGCCGCCCAGCTCGCCGGCCTCAAGCTGGTGCCCGGCGGGCCAGCGGCGCCGCGCGTGGATTCGCTCTTCGTCGCGCCGCCCGCCCCCTGAGTCACTCCTCGGGCAGGAAATGTCCGCGGCCGGGGCGGAGCGCGACGCGGACCTCCCGGCCGCCGGCAGGCGCCCCGCCGGGCGGCAGGTGGACGAGCAGCTCCTCGCCGGACGGCAGGCGGAGGACCGTCCGGTCGTAGGAGCCGAGGCCGCGCGCGGCGACCACCGTCGCGGCGGGACCCTCCGGCGCCATCTCGAGGTCCTCGGGGCGGACGAGCAGCGTGCCCCGGCGTCCGCGCGCCGCGCCGGCCGGGAGCGCCACCCGGGCCACCTCGACGGCGCCGAGCGGCGTCTCCAGGCGGAGATTCCCTCCCTCTTCGCCGGCGATCGCCGCGGGCAACAGGTTCGCCTCGCCGAGGAAGCTCGCGACGAAGGCGCCGGCCGGCCGGCGGTAGAGGTCGAGCGGCGGCCCCTGCTGCACCACGCGCCCGCGATCGAGGACGACCAGGTGGTCGGCGAGGAGCATCGCCTCCTCCTGGTCGTGGGTGACGTAGAAGACCGTCGTCTCCAGGCGGGCGAGGAGCGCCGCGAGCTCGGCCCGGACGCTCCGGCGCAGGCGCGCGTCCAGGGCCGAGAGCGGCTCGTCGAGGAGGAGGAGCGCCGGGCGCGGGGCGATCGCCCGCGCCAGGGCGACCCGCTGCTGCTCGCCGCCGGAGAGCTCGGCGGGCCGGCGCCCGAGGAGCGGCCCGATGGCGAGGAGCGCCGCCGTCTCCTCCACCCGCCGCCCGACGTCCTCGCCCGTCCCGGCCGCCGCCGCCGCCCGCCGGCCGCGGGCGCTGGTCAGGCCGAAGGCCACGTTCCCGGCGACGGTGAGATGGGGGAAGAGCGCATAGGACTGGAAGACGACGCCGACGTCGCGCCGCTCGGTGGGGACCGCGGCCACGTCCCGGCCGTCGAAGAGGACCGCGCCCGTCCGCGGCGCGAGGAGACCGGCGAGGATGCCGAGGAGCGTCGACTTGCCCGATCCCGAGGGGCCGATCACCACCGTGACCTTCCCCTCCGGCAGGGCGAGCGACACTTCGGCGAGCACCGGCTCGCGCCGGTAGGCGAAGGCGACGTCCGAGAGCTCGACCCTCACGCCGACAACCCGCGGTGGAACGCCTCGCCGCCCAGCGCCTGGATGGCGACGAGCGCCGGCACGACGGGGAGGAGGAAGACGATCGTCGCCGCCGCGGCGACGGGAAAGGAGTTCGTCGTGTAGGTGGCGTAGAGCGCCGCCGGGAAGGTCTGGAGGAGCGGGGTGGCGAGGAGGAACGAGGCGTTGAACTCGCCCCAGGAGACGGCGAAGACGAGGATCGCCGAGAGGACGAGCGCGGGACGCAGGAGGGGGACGACGATCCGCCGCGCGACCTCGGCCGGCGAGGCGCCGAGGGTGCGCGCCGCCGCTTCGAGGCTCGCGGGTCCGGCGCCGAGGCCCGCGGCGGCGTTGCCGACGGTCTTCACCACCAGGGGCACCGAGTAGGCGAGGTGCCCGGCGGCGAGGAGGAGGAAGCGCGGCGAGCCGGCGGCGGTCTCGAGGAGGGCGACGGCGAGCGCGATGCCGGGGATGGCGAGCGGCGCCAGGGCCGCCGCCTCGAGCGCTCGCGCGCCGGGGAAGGGGCGGCGCCGGAAGGCGTAGGCCGCCGGGGCGCCGAGGAGGAGCGCCAGCGGCACCACGACGGCGACGAGCTCCGCCGAGTGCAGGAGCGCACCGCCCCAGATCACCAGCACGTAGCGGAAGAGGCCGGCGGTGCCGGCGACCGCTGCCCCCTCGGAGCGCTGCCCGTACCACTCGGAGCGCGAGAAGGCGCCCGCCGCGGTCACCGCGATGGGAGAGACCAGGGCGAGGGCGGCGGCCGCCGTCGCCGCGATCCCCAGCCACCGCCCCGGCCGAGCGGAGCCGCGCGCGCTCATTCCGCGCCCCCTCCGAGCAGGCGGTCGACCGTCAGCGTGAGCGCGGCGAGGGCGAGGCAGAGGGCGCCGGCCACGGCGTCGTTGAGGAAGCCGGTCAGCTCGGTGTAGACCTCGAGCGGCGCCACGGTGAAGCGGCGGGCGAGGAGGAGGGCGACCCCGAAGGAGCCCATCGACGCCGAGAAGGTGACGGCGAGCGTGGCGCGGAGGGCCGGCGCGAGGAGGGGCAGCACGACCCGGCGCAGGCGCTCGGCGGGACCGGAGCCCAGCGTGCGCGCCGCCCGCGAGAGCTCCCACGGGAAGCGGCGGAAGGCGGACTCGAGCGTCACCACGGCGCGCGGCACCTCGAAGTAGAGGTAGGCGAGGAAGAGGCCGGCCAGCGTGTAGGCCGAGCCGGCGAGGAGCGGGCGGCCGAAGGCGAGCGCCGCGAGCCCGGGCACGGCGCCGATGCGGCCCAGGAGCACGATCATCAGGAACCCCACGAGGACGCCCGAGAAGGTGAGCGGGAGGGCGATCGCCGCCCGCAGCAGGCGGGCGCCCGCGAAGCGCTGGCGCGCCAGGGTCCAGGCGGGCGCCAGCGCCAGCGCCACGGCCGCGAGCGCCGCCGCGCCCGAGAGGACGAGGGAGTTGACGAGCGCCGTCCGGTAGCGCCCGGCGCCGAAGACGGTCGCCAGGGTCCCCGGCGCGGCGAAGGCGGCCCCCGCGAGGCGGGCGAGCGGCCAGGCGACGACGGCGGCGAGGAAGAGGGCGAGGGGGAGCGCCATCAGCGCCCCGGACCACGCCCGCCGCCGCGCCTCAGCGGCCGCTGCCGCGGATCTCATCCACCCAGGCCCTCTTCAACGCGTCGGCCGCCGCCGCCATCTTCGCCAGATCGAGCGCGCGCGCCCGCGCATACTCGCTCTCCGGCAGGAGCTTGGCGGCGATCGCGGGAGGCAGGGCCCCCGGCATCACGGGCTTGAAGAAGGCCTTGGCGAACTCCGCCTGCGCCGGGGCGGTGAGCAGCCAATCGAACCAGCGCCGGGTCTCCTCCGCATGGGGCGCTCCCTTCGCCATCCCCATCACCAGCGGCATGGTGAACGTCCCCTCCCGCGGGATCACCACCTCGACCGGGCCGCCGTCCACGTAGCGCATCTTGTAGCCGTTGCCGTCGGCGTTCAGCCAGATCGGGATCTCGCCGCGGAGGACCGCGTTGTAGACCGACTCGCGCGGGTAGGAAGAGACGTTGGCGTCGAGCTTCTTCAGGTAGGCGAGGCCGGGCTTGAAGTCGTGGTCGTCGCCGCCCATGAGCTGGTTCACTCCATAGACGAGCGTGTAGGAGGTGCCGCCCCAGGTGGGATCGTCGTAGGCGACCTTCCCCTTGTAGGCGGGCTGCAGGAGGTCCTGCCACGACCGCGGCACCGGCGCGCCGCCGAGCGCCTTGGTGTTGACGATGAAGGCGATGGCGCTGGTGTGGACCGTCCACCACAGCCCGCCCGGGTCCTTGAGGCCGGCCGGGATCTTCTCCCAACCCTTCGGCTTATACGGCTGGTGGAGGCCCCTGGCGGCCGCCTGGTAGCCGATCGCGCCGGAGTAGTAGGCGCAGTCGGCGACCGGGTGGTCCTTCTCCTTCTCGAGCGCCGCCATGGCGATCGACGAGCCCTTGGAGTCGGGCGGCACGGTGACGCCGGAGACCTGCTTGTAGAGGGCGGTGACGCCGCCCCAGTTGGCGTAGTTCGGGATGCAGTCGTATTGGACGACGACCTTCTCCGCCGCCGCGGCGAGGCCGGCTGTCGCCATGCCCGCGATGCTGGCGAGCGCGGCGGCGAGGAGGAGGGTGGGGGCGAGGGGTCTGCGCATGCGGGTCTCCTAGCTAGCTAGAAGCTGTAGTGGAGGACGAGGTTGTAGCTCTTGTCGATGAAGACGTCGGGGCCGCCGCGCGGCTCGCTCTTCCACCCGTCGTACTCGACGATGAGGTCGAGCTTGTCGTGGAGCCCGACCACCGCCCCCGGCACCCACTCGACCTCGGTCGTCCGGAGGCCGGGATAGTCGACCTGGCTGTAGTTGATCCGCAGGTTCAAGCGCGGCAGCGCCTGCCAGCGGACCCCGGCGAGGAGGTAGGTGCCGTCGAGATAACCCAGGCGGAGGTCGGGCGACAGCGCCGGCCGGATGCCGTTCTGCTTCAGCACCTCGACGTAGGAGACCGTGGGTCCCCATGTGAGGGTGACGTCGCCGGCGGCCTGCGACAGAGAGAAGCTTCCGAGCGCCGGACCGCCCGCCCGCTCGATGTGCCCGGAGAGACCCGAGAGGCCGAAGGCGAGCGAGCGGCCGGCGCCGAGGCTCCAGGTGGGGACGACGCGGGCGGTCACGGTGTCGCGGAGCGAGGCCTGCGGATCGCTCTCGACGTCGCGGCCGGCGAGCGAGCCGGCGACGTGGTCGTTGTTGGCGAAGTATTGCGCCGAGTAGTCGAGGGAGAAGCCGGGGGCGAGGGGACGTGAGCCCACCAGCTCCACGCCGTAGTCCGGGTTGAGCTTGAGGCCGTTGAAGTACTGCACGTTGCCGAAGAAGGAGTCGTCCCAGAGGACGCCGACCTTGCGGTAGAACTTGCCGGCGTGGACGTCGCCCACCGGCGTCTTCGCCCACACGTAAGCCTCCTGGAACCAGACGTCCGAGACGAAGTAGGAGCGCAGCTTGGAGTCGCGGGCGCGGGTCTGCACGTGGAGACCGTAGCTCTTGTCCGCCGTCGCCGCGTCGACGTTCAAGAGGAAGGCGTAGATCTCGAGCTTGGGGTCGACCCCCTTGAGCGCCGGCAGGTACTCGAAGAGATAGATGCCGCCGGAGAGATCGAAGCTGCCGGACGGGGCGTGGACGGGCGCGGGCGCGGGATCGGCGACGGGGTCAGGAGTGGGAGCGGCGGCGGAAACGGATCCCTCGGCGCGCGCCATGGCGGCGGCGAGGACGAGCGAGACGGCCACCATGAAGACTCGACGAAAGCGCAACGGACGGGGCACGGAAGCCCTCCTCGACGGACGGCGAGCGTCCTCGCGGACGCGGGTTCGGTCTACGACGGGGATCAGCGCGCAGCGGCGGCCGCGGGCGGGCCGCGGGTGGCGCGGCGATCGGCGAGGAGGAGCCGGCGCGGCGCCCGCCCGCGCTCCCGGCGGCCGATGCCGGCACGGCTCAAGAGGCGGGCGAGGAGGCGGATGAGGTCGGCAGGGAGGTCGGCGCCGGAGAGAGCGCTGAAGACGGCCGCCAGGTCGCGCGGCGCGTCGAGGTCGGCGAGCGGCGGGAGGACCGCAGCGCCGGTCGAGCGGGCGAGGAGCTCGGCGAAGACGCTGGCGCGCCGCCAGGCGACGCCGACGAGGAGGGTGCGGAGGGCGCGCGGCTCCGCGCGGCAGCCGAGCAGGTAGACGCCGCCGTCCGGCGAGGGGCCGAGGACGGTCGAATGATCGGCGAGGAGCGCGAAGGCGCGCCGGAGGATGTCAGCGCCGAGCTGGGGCACGTCCCCGGGGACGGCGACGATGTCGCGATATCCCCGCGCGCGGGCGTCGGCGAAGGCGTTCTCGAGCCGCTCGCCGAAGCTGCTGCCGCGCTGCGGCAGCTCGCGAGCACCGGAGGGCGCTCCTTCGCCGACCAGCAGGAGGTCGACTCCCGGCAGCTCGGCGACCGCCGCCGCCAGCCGCCGCCGCGCGTAGGCGAGGAGCACCCCGGCCCGCCCGAGCCGCTTGGCGCGCGCCTCCGCCGCCGCCGAAACGGCGAAGAGGAGGACGCAGCGCTCGGCGGCTCGTTCCATCGTCCGAAGCTTAGTACGACTCGAGGGGAGCCGTGGTTCAACGAAACGAGGGGGCCGGAGCCCCCTCGGGTACGGCCTCCGCCCTCGCCGTCGCTAGAAGTCGTAGCGCAGGGCGACCTGGATGGTGCGCGGCGTGCCCTGTCCGACGTCCTTGCCGAAGGAGGAAGCGGGCGCGCTGTTCGGTCCGAAGGTGGTGTTGGTGACGAAGAGGTTCGCGGCGTTCGTGCAGTTGAAGCACTCGAGGAAGGGCGACAGCTGGCCGGGCCCGAGGTTGAACGACTTCGAGATCCGCAGGTCCAGGCTGTAGAACGACGGCTGGCGGAAGCTGTTGCGGTCGAGGTGCTGGCCGTTGATCGTCGGGCGGTCGGTGGTCGAGATGCCGTCGCCGTTGACGTCGAGGTTGGTGGTGGCCGTGTAGGGCGAGCCGGTGGTGAAGCGCAGCACGCCCGAGAGGCCGATCCCCCACCACGGGGTGTCCCAGACGCCGTTGACGATCGCCTTCCAGCGCTGGTCGCGGTTCGAGTAGCCGTAGTTCAAGTCGAGGTTGTTGAAGTCCTCGGCCTGGATGCCGGCGAAGTTCCGCTCGTTCGAGTCGCTGTCCTTGTCGATCGAGTAGGTCAGCGCGCCGTAGAGGCTGAAGTGGTTGGCGAAGCGGCGGCTCAAGGTCGCCGTCAGGGCCTCGTACTTCGAGCGCGCGTCGGAGACCAGCGTCGTGATGCGGCCGTAGAAGAGGTCGGGCCGGGTGCGCGCGTAGTGCGGCAGGCCGTTGATCGAGGTGGTGCCGTCGTAGACCTTGTTGATGTCGGTCAGCCGCTCGAGCTGCTTCGACTCGGCGTATACCAGGTCGACCGAGACGCGGGTCTTGGCGAAGAGCTCGCGCTCGGCGCCGATGGTGACGCGGTCGGTGTAGGGGTCCTTGAAGTTGGGGTCGATGGCGAAGACGCCGGGCTGCGGCACCGCCGAGACCTTGGTGAAGTCGATGCGCTCGACGCCGTTGACGACGAAGCCGGTGCCCCAGCCGGGCGCCAGCGGGTTGGTGGGCGCGCCGATGACCTTGCCGGTCGAGTCGGTGGTGGCGTCGACGACGTACTGCGTGGCGCGCAGGCCGTTCGAGGTGAGGAGCTGGGCGAAGAGGATGGCCGGCGTGCGGCTCCAGTAGCGGCCGATCGAGCCGCGGAGAGCGGTCTTCTGGTCCGGCGCCCAGGAGACGGAGAGGCGCGGCGAGAACTGGTTGTTGGCGTCCGGGATGTGGCCGTTGAGCTTGAACGAGCCGTCGGGGTTGCGGTCGAACTGGTTGAGCACCGGGTCGTTGGGGTTGTTCAGACCTTCCCAGCGCAGGCCGGCGGTGACCGTCAGGTCGGGGCGCACGAACCACTGGTCCTGGAGGAAGAGCGCGGTCTCCTTCTGGCCGAAGGCGGCGCGGCCGGCCTCGCTCGAGGTGAGGCCGTTCAAGCCGCCGAACTGCCGGTACTCGAACCACTTGCCGGCCAGCAGATCGGCCTTGTTGTTGAAGACGAAGACGCCGCGCCAGTTGCCGCGGAAGACCTGGTCGATCCCGGTGTCGTTGTACTCGCCGCCGCCCTTGATGATGTGGTCGCCGTGCAGGTAGGTGAGGGTGTCGCCGGCCGCCTTGCGCTTGGTGGTCGAGGTGATGGGCAGGAAGCTCACCTCGCCGTAGGAGGCGGAGCCGAGGAAGATCGACGGCAGGTTGAGACCCTTGTCCTCGCGCGGGGTGTCCTCGTGGACGTAGTTGAGGTTGAGGTCGTTCAGGAAGTTGGGGCCGAAGACGCCGGACCAGGAGCCGACGATCGACTTCGAGTCGAGGCCCTCGATGCCGTTGTAGGTCTGGGTGACGGTGGGGGTGCTGTTGGTGCCGTTGACGCCGGTGTACTTGGCGCGGTTGGCGCGCACCAGCAGGCGCTGCCCGTCGGAGAGCTGGGCGTCGAGCCGGCCGAACAGCACGTCGCCGTTCTGGCCCTGCACGTACTGCGGGCCCGAGGCGAGCTGCGGGTAGCGGGCGAAGATGTCGGGGTCGAGCACGCTGGGGGAGATCGGGATGGTTTGGTCGCGGTTCTGCTTGTCGTAGGAGAGGAAGTAGAAGAGGCGGTCCTTCAAGATCGGGCCGCCGAGCGAGGCGCCGTACTGCTCCTTCTTCTGGTCGGCCGGCTTCTGGCCGTTGGCGAAGTCGGAGATCAGGCTCTGCGGCTGGTTGTAGTAGAAGCCCGAGCCGTGGAGCACGTTGGTGCCGCTCTTGGTGACGACGTTGACGAAGCCGCCGCCCGAGCGCCCGAACTCGACCGAGGCGCCGTTGGTGATGACGGTGAACTCCTTGATCGACTCCTGCGACAGCGAGAGCGGCGCGCGCCCCTCGGCGGCGCCGACGGTGCCGCCGAAGAAGGGATCGTTGTAGTCGACGCCGTCGACCGTGACGTTGGTGTTGATGCCGCGCTGGCCCGAGATCGAGAGGTTGCCGCGCTCGGAGTCGAAACGGGTCTCGGGGGTGGCGAGGACGAGCTGCCGGTAGTCGCGGCCCTGCACCGGCAGGTCCTTGATCTGCACGCTCTGGATGGTCGTCGAGAAGGTCGTGTTGGTCCCCTCGACGAGCGGCTCGGAGCTCGAGGTGACGGTGATGCTCTCCGACACGGTGGAGAGCTGGAGCTTGAAGTTGACCGTCGGCGTCGAGCCGATGAGGAGCTGGACGTCGGGGCGCGCTGCGGTGTTGAAGCCGGAGAGCGAGGCGGAGATCTTGTAGGTGCCGGGGGGGAGGTTGAGGAGCCGGTAGAAGCCCTGGCCGTCGGTCACCCCGGCGACCTTGAAGTCGGTCTCCTGGTTGACCGCCTCGACGGTGACGCCGGGCAGCGCCGCGCCGTCGGCGCCCGTGACGGTGCCGGAGATCCGGCTCGTGGTGACGTCGGTCTGAGCGCGCGCCGGCAGGCCGCCGGCGAGCAGGGCGACGGCGGCGGCCAGGGTGGCCAAGGCGGCCAGGGCACACCGGCACCCGGCCTGGTTGCGGTTGAGACGCAGCATAAGCCCCTCCTTCAGGGAACATTGAGAGCGAGGACTCGGTACCGAACGTCGGGGCGATTCTACGGGAGGGGAGGGGGGGTAGGGAACAGGCTCTGCGAATTCCCTGTGACGGTCCGGCGGCATCCCCTGTGCTAGCGTTCTGCCGTCCCCATGACCACCCCCCCGCGCCCTCCGGCTGTCGATTCCGCGACCCCCGAGCCCGCCGCGCACCCCCTGGTGAGCGTGATCATGGGCAGCCGCTCGGACTGGGAGACGATGCGCCACGCCGACGAGATGCTCAGCCGTTTCGCGGTCGCCCACGAGTGCCTCGTCGTCTCCGCCCACCGGACGCCCGACTGGATGCGCGAGTTCGCGGCGACCGCCGCCGGCCGGGGGATCGAGGTGGTGATCGCCGGCGCCGGCGGCGCCGCCCACCTCCCCGGCATGGTCGCCGCGCAGACGCGCCTCCCGGTGCTCGGCGTGCCGGTCGAGAGCCAGGCCCTGAAGGGAATGGATTCGCTCCTCTCGATCGTCCAGATGCCCATGGGGGTGCCGGTCGGCACGCTCGCCATCGGCAGAGCCGGCGCCGCCAACGCCGCCCTCCTCGCCATCCGCTTCCTCGCCGTCAGCCGCCCCGAGCTCGCGCGCCGCCTGGAGGAGTTCGCCGCCGAGCAGGCGCGGCAGGTGCGCGCCGAGACCCTGCCGTGAGCGCCCGCCGGCTCGCGCCCATCCTGCCGGGCGCGACGATCGGCGTCCTCGGGAGCGGCCAGCTCGGACGGATGTTCGCCATCGCCGCCCGGCGGATGGGCTATCGCGTCCACACCTTCTCGCCCGACTACGACACCCCGACCGGCCAGGTGGCCGACCGCGAGGTCGCCGCCGACTACGGCGACCTCGACGCCGTCGGCGACTTCGCGCGCGGCGTCGACCTCGTCACCTTCGAGTTCGAGAACGTGCCCGCGGCGACCGCCGAGGCGGCGGCCCGGCACGCGCCGGTGCGCCCCGCCGGAGCGGTCCTCCACGTCACCCAGAACCGCCTGCGGGAGAAGGGCTTCCTCGCCGGCGCCGGCTTCCCGGTCACCCCCTTCGCCGCCATCCACGCCGCGGCGGATCTCTCGCCGGCCCTCGCCAGGCTCGGCCGGCCGGCGATCCTGAAGACCGCCGGCTGGGGCTACGACGGCAAGGGCCAGGCGGTCGTCCGCGATGAGTCTCAAGCCGAGGCGGCCCTAGCTTCCCTGGGGCTCGGGGACGGCGGCGAGGCGGTGCTCGAGGCGTTCGTCGACTTCGAGCGCGAGGTCTCGGTGGTCGCGGCGCGCGGCGCCGACGGCTCGGCGGCCGAGTTCGCGCCCATCGAGAACCGCCACCGCCGGCACATCCTCGACCTCTCGATCGCGCCCGCCGACCTCTCCCCCCGGCTCGCCCGCGAGGCGGTGGAGATGGCGCGCGGCATCCTCGCGGCGCTCGACGTCGTGGGCGTCCTCTGCGTCGAGCTCTTCGTCACGCGGGACGGCCGCCTGCTCGTCAACGAGCTCGCGCCGCGCCCCCACAACTCGGGCCACCTGACCTTCGACGCCGCCGTGACCAGCCAGTTCGAGCAGCAGCTGCGGGCGATCTGCGGCCTGCCCCTGGGGTCGACCGAGCTCCTTCGCCCCGCCGCCATGGCGAACCTCCTGGGCGACCTCTGGGAGGCGGGCGAGCCCGACTGGACCGCCGCCCTCGCCTTCCCCGAGGTCAAGCTCCATCTCTACGGCAAGGCGACCCCGCGCCCCGGCCGCAAGATGGGCCACCTGACCGCCCTCGCCCCGGACCGCGAGACGGCGCTCTCGCGGGTAACGGCGGCGCGCGCGGCGCTGGTCGGCGCGCGGGCCAACCGTCCGGATCTTTCGCTTCGTTCAGGATGACACAGCGCCCACAACGATCACATTTAATGACAGAGCGCGGCGGGCGCTTGGAAAGTATTTGCCGATGAGTACCACCCGCCAATGCCCCAGGAAGGCACCTGAGCGAAGAACCAGGAGAAAAAGGCGGTTTCCTGGGGCTTGTAGGTGAAGCCGTTCGGCATCCGAATTTCTCCGAATAGATGGCCGCTCAGTGGGTCGCCGACCTCGAGATTCGCCTGGCATCCCGAGACCTGGCCGACATGCCCCCAGGGCGGCGTCGCGTTGTTGACGAACGGATCGTCGTACCACTCGGCCAGCTCGTGCGAAAGGATCGAGATGTCCGGGTTGATGGGGGTGTAGCCCGTGGCGTCCCACATCGCTACGCCATAGGTCTGACCGCGGGCCGCGGAATGGAAACCGAATGCCAGGCCGTCGTTCGGCAGGCTCGTGGCCACGCTGACGGTGAGAAAGAGCGGGAACGTCTTCGCGCTTACCCCGAGCTTGCGGAACTGCGGGCTCAGTTGCGTAAGGATTTGCTGCCAATTCTGAATGCTGATGATGGCCGATCTGCCGCAGGGCGCCGAACGCGTCTGATAACCGGCAGGAAGCACCACGCGGATCGAGGCGGGAACGCTGGCGGCGACACGCACGCTGTACCGTGGGTTCAACGCACCGGGGCCGGTGAAGGACCAGAACTCCAGCCGGCGGACCTCCTCCACGAACTGCCGGGGACCCTCACCGTAGTCGGCGTCCTGAAAGAGCGGCGACTGGAGAACGAGATCGAGCGGAGCCCCACCGCCCGCGCAGTCATTCGCTTCCGTGGGATCGAGCACCGTGCCGTCGGGGAACTCGAAGCGGACGGGAAAGATCTGCACCGGCACGACGACGTTCTTGGCGCCGCGCAGAAATGGGTTCGACCCTACCATCGTGAACGTGTAGCGCTTGCCGTGCAACAAGATGGTAGCTCTGAACGTGGCCAGCGCTGTCGCCGCGCCTTTTCTCTCGTCGAGCGGAGTGGCCCCCGGGATACCGACGACCCGGCCGGTCCACTCGCCGGTCGAATCAGGCGGTGCGCTTTCCGACGGCAGACTGACCGAGAGGACCGGCCTGGCGGCTGGCTGCGCGTCATCGCCCACGACGAGGGACAGTGGCAATGCGAACAGCACGCCGATGAAGAGCGCGGCACGGATGAAGCGGCGCATGAGCGACCCCCTTTGTCAGGCACGGTGCCCGTATGGTTGGTGTTCGATCGCAGTGTAGCAGATTGTCTAAGTGACTCAGAAAGTGGCAAATGCGAATGATGCAATGACGGCAGGTAGAGTCATCGCATCCTATCGGGGACCTGCTCGATGTGCAGTGGCATTGATAGTCATAGATGATGGATCGTGTCTTCCCCACCACATCGAGGAGCCCGACCATGTGCAGCTCCATCGTGACCACGGTCGCCGTCGATCCGCGGTCGTCGAGCGTCCTCTACGCCGGCGGGGTCGGGGCCTACAACGCCTGCGACGCCGAAGGGCGTTTCGGCTTCAAGAGCACGGATGGGGGGGACACCTGGACGGCGATGCCGGGGCTGCACGACCCGCTCCAGTACGCCATCGATCCCCGCCGCACGACGAGCCTCTACGCCATCGACGAGCTGAACGGCATCCGCGTCTCCCGCGACGCCGGAGCGAGCTGGTCGCTGGCGACGGCGGGCTTCGTGGGCACCCCCGCCGCCCTGGCGGTCGATCCCGCCGACTTCGAGGTGCTCTACGTGGCGGCGGACGGCGGCCTCTTCTCCTCGACCGACGGGGCCCGCCACTGGCGGCTGACCAGCACGGCCGTCGCCGGCGCCAGCGCCCTCCTCGTCGATCCGCGCCCGCCGGCGGCGCTCTACGCCGGCATCGCCGGCCGCGGCATCTTCCGCAGCACCGACCGCGGACGGACGTGGACGAATCTCAACCAGGACCCCGTGGCGACGCAGTTCGACGGCGTTCTCGCGCTCGACCCCGCGCGCGCCGGGAGCCTCTTCGCCGGCACCGCAGCGTCCGGTCTCTACCGGGTCACGATCGGCTCCAGGTAGGGGTGCCTCGAGCGATGGGCTAGTCTAGCCAGCCATGACGTGGATGATCTACGGCGCCAACGGTTTCACCGGCGAGCTCGCGTCCCGCGAGGCCGCGCGCCGCGGGCTCCAGCCCATCCTCGCCGGCCGCAACGCCGGGGCCGTCGCCGCCCTGGCGGGCGAGCTCCGCCTCTCCAGCCGCGCCTTCGGCCTCGACGATCCGGCGGCCGTCCGCGCCGGGCTCGCCGGCGTCGCCGCCGTCCTCCACTGCGCGGGGCCGTTCGTGCGCACGAGCGCGCCGCTCGTCGCCGCTTGCCTGGAGGCGAAGGTCCATTACCTCGACATCACCGGCGAGATCGCCGTCTTCGAGGCCATCCTCGCCCGCTCGCGCGAGGCGCAGCGGGCGGGCG
>DATBQN010000084.1:0-9486 GCA_036560825.1 Thermoanaerobaculia bacterium | reverse complement strand
CTACGCCGCCGTGCTGGCGGCGGACCGCGAGAGCCGGGTGCGCTTCTCCGGGCACGGCTCGGCCCTCGCGCAGGCCTACAACCATCCCATCCTGCCGCTCGCCAACCGCCGCGACAAGGCGACCCAGGTCGACTGGGGCCTCGCCGACTTCGCCCACCGCTTCGGGCGCCAGGCCGAGGGCATGTGGCTCCCCGAGACCGCGGTCGACGTCGAGACCCTGGAGCTGCTCGCCGAGCGCGGCGTCCGCTTCACCATCCTGGCGCCCCACCAGGCGCGGCGTTTCCGCGCGCTCGACGAGGCGGAGTGGAGAGACGCCGGCGGCCGCATCGACGGCCGGCGGCCCTACGCCATCGAGCTCCCCTCGGGACGCTCGCTGGCGCTCTTCTTCTACGACGCCGACCTCTCGCGCGCGGTCGCCTTCGACGGCATCCTCGATAGCGGCGAGACCCTCGCCTGCCGCCTGCTCGCCGGCTTCTCCGGCGCCGGCGAGCCCGAGCTCGTCCACGTCGCGACCGACGGCGAGAGCTACGGCCATCACCACCGCCACGGCGAGATGGCGCTCGCCTACGCGCTCGCCCGCATCGAGGCGGAGGAGACGGTCCGCCTGACCAACTACGCCGAGCACCTGGAGCGCCACCCGCCGCGGCACGCCGTCGAGATCGTCGAGGCGAGCTCGTGGAGCTGCTCCCACGGCGTCGAGCGCTGGCGGAGCGACTGCGGCTGCGCGACCGGCGCTCCGCACGGCTGGCGCCAGGGGTGGCGGAACCCCCTCCGCGAAGCGCTCGACTGGCTGCGCGACACCCTGGCGCCGCGCTACGAGGCGGCGGCGGGCGAGCTCTTCCGCGATCCCTGGGCGGCGCGCGACGGCTACGTCGAGGTCCTCCTCGACCGCGCCCGGCGGGACTCCTTCCTCGCCGAGCAGGCGGGCCGCGAGCCGAGCCCCGCGGAGCGCACGCGAGCCCTCAAGCTCCTCGAGCTGCAGCGCCACGCCATGCTCATGTACACCAGCTGCGGCTGGTTCTTCCACGATCTCGCGGGGATCGAGACGCTGCAGATCCTCCGCTACGCCGGCCGCGTGGTGCAGCTCGGCGAGGACCTCTTCGGCGCGGATCTCGGCGGCGCCGGAGCCCTGGAGGAGGCCTTCCTCGTGCGGCTGTCCAGGGCGGCGAGCAACGATCCGGCGGCGGGCGACGGCCGCCGGCTCTACGAGCGCCACGTGCGGCCTGCGGCGGTCGCCCTGCCGCGGGCGGCCGCCCACTACGCCGTCGCCTCGCTCTTCGAGGACTACCCGGCGGGGACGCGGATCTTCTGTTACCGCTTCGAGCGCGAGGACGAGCGCGCCTTCCGCGCCGGCCGCGGGCGCCTCGCCCTCGGGCGGGTGCGGGTGACCGCCGAGCCGACCAGGGAGTCGGCGCGCTTCGCCTTCGCCGTCCTCCACTTCAGCGACCACAACTTGAACGCCGGCGTGCGCGCCGCCGAAGGGATGGACGAGGACGAGTGGGAGTCGCTGGTCGAGGAGGCGGGCCGGAGCTTCGAGCGTGCCGATTTCCCGGCCGTCGTGCGCCTCCTCGACCGCCACTTCGGCGAGCTGCCGTACTCGCTGCGCTCGCTCTTCCTCGACGAGCAGCGGCGCGTCCTCGACCTCATCCTGAGCTCGACGCTCTCCGAGGTCGAGGCCGATCTGCGCGCCGTCTTCCGCCATCACATGCCGCTCCTGCGCTTCCTGGGCGACCTCGGGACGCCGCTCCCGCTGCCGCTCTACGCGGTCGCCGACGTCGTCCTCCGCGGCGACCTGCGGGGCGCCCTGGGCGATCCCGCGGCCGACCTCGGGGAGGTGCGCCGGCGGCTCGCCGAGGCGGCGCTCCTCGGGGTCGACCTGGACGGCGACGGCCTCGGCTACGCGCTCGGCGGGACGCTCACCCGGCTCATGGAGCGGCTCCTCGCCGACCCCGACGAGCCCGGCCTCCTCGAGCGGCTCGAGGAGACCGCGGCGCTCGCCGGCTCGGCGCGCTTCCAGGTCGACCTCGCCCGCGCTCAGGACCTCTTCTGCGAGGCCCTGGCGACCGCCTATCCACCTCGCCGCGAGCGCGCGGCGGCGGGGGAGGGCGCCGCGGGCGAGTGGGTGAGCGGCTTCCGCGCCCTCGGCGAGCGGCTGCGCGTGCGGGTCGACTAGCTCTCGTCGATCTCGCCCAGCATGCCGGCCAGCGTCAGGCACGCCCGGGTCTGGAACTCCAGCAGCTCGACCGCGGTCGCCAGATCGAAGGTTCCGAAGCGCTCGGCGAGGTCGAGCGCGTAGCCGAGCTCGTGGAGGCGTCCGCGGGCATGGGCAAGGAGGTCGCGGCGGCGCTCGGGCGGCAGGGGCGCGGCGCGCACGATGGCGGCCGCGGCGGCGATCGCCGAGCGCTGCATGCGTCCTCCCAGGCCGCAGGGGTCGACGGCGGCGCGGGCGAGAGCGGCGTGGAGCGCCAGCGCCAGCTCGTGGGCGGCCAGGAAGGCGGGGAGTCGGTAGGGTTGGGCCATGGGTCGTCCTCCGAGGGGAACGTGGAGACCATCCTCCGTTCCTCTAGGACGGCAAAGGGCGCCACCATCGCTCGCCGATCCAGCTCGACGGCCTAGTTTTTCGTCAGCGTGCCCCACAGGAAGCTCACCAGGGCGAGGCCGGCGAACCAGCGGTCCCACGACTCGCGCGGCGCCTCGACGTGGAGGAGGACGGCGCCGATGAGGAGGGCGGCGGCGAGCACCGTCCAGGCGAGCCGGTGGGCGGAGCGCTCGAGGTGCTGGATCGTCCGCTTGGCCTCCGGCGTGAGGGCGCTCTGCACGGTGAGCTCGCCGCGCTCGGCGCGCGCCAGGAGGTCCTCGAGGCGGCGCGGCAGGCCGAGGAGGGCGCGGCCCTGGAGGAGGCCCTCGCCCAGCCACTCGCGCCAGCCGCGCCGCAGGCCCTCGACCTCCTCGGCCGCCAGCCGCTCGGCGAAGGGGATCGTCTCGGCCCAGGGATCGAACTCGGCGTCGAGCGTGGTCGCCATCCCGGAGAGCAGCCCGACGGCGCGCGAGACGAAGAGGAGGTCGACCTGGACCTGGAACGGCGCCTCGTAGAGGAGGTCGCGGTATTCGCGGAGGAAGTAGCCGGCCTCCGAGAAGGCGACCTCGCGGAGCTGGCCGAGGCTCACCCCCCAGAAGCGGTCGAAGAGGGCGCGGTGCGCCTGCTCGAGCCGCCCGAGGTCGGCGCCGGGGAGGAGCACCCCGGCCGCGAGGTAGGCCTGGACCATCCCCGCCGCGTCGCGGGTCCCCAGGGCGATCACGTACTCGCGGAGGGCGCGGCGCAGATGCTCGGGGATGGCCGCCACCATGCCGAAGTCGACGAAGACGAGGGCGAAGCCGCGGCCCTCGCGGAACGGCACGGGATCTCCCGGCGCGAAGGACGCTTCGCCGGCCGCCGGCAGGGGCGCCACGAAGAGGTTGCCGGGATGGGGGTCGGCGTGGACGAAGTGGTGGACGAAGATCTGCTGCATGTAGGCGCGGTAGAGCGCCCGCGCCACCTCGCGGCGATCGATCCCCGCCCGCTCGAGGGCCGGCAGGTCGGCGATCTTCAGGTAGCCGACGTCCTCCAGGGTCAGCGTGCGGCGGGCGCTCGCCTCCCAGAAGACGCGCGGCACGCGCACGCTCTCGTCGCCGGCGAAGTCGGCGGCGAAGCGCTCGGCGTTCCTGCCCTCGGCCGCCAGGTCGAGCTCGTTCTGGGTGGTGGTGCGGAACTCCCGCTCGACGCGCTCGAGGTCGACCCGCCGGCGCACCCGGCGCGAGAAGCGCAGGAGGCGGAGCGCCAGCGCCGCCGCGACGAGGTCGGTCTCGACCAGCACGTCGATGCCGGGGCGCAGCACCTTGACGACCACCTCCTCGCCGCCGAGGAGGCGGGCGCGATGGACCTGGGCGAGCGAGGCGGCGCCCACCGGCTGCGGGTCGATGGCGGCGAAGCACCCGGCGAGCGGCCGGCCGAAGTCCTCCTCGAGCTGGCGCACGATGCTGGCGAAGGGCCCGGGCGGCACCTCGTCCTGGAGGCCGGAGAGCTCGCGGATGACGTCGGCCGGGAGCAGATCCACCCGCACGGAGAGGAACTGCCCGAGCTTGATCAGCACGCCGCCCATGTCGATGGCGAGCGCGCGGTAGCGGCGGGCGATCCCGCGCCAGCGCTCGTGGGCCGGCCGCCGGAAGCGCGCCAGCGGCGGGGCCGCGAGCACGATGTCCCACCAGAGGACGTGGAGGAAGGTGCGGGCGACGAAGCGCCGCAGCTTGCGGTAGCGCCGGAAGTCGATGCGCTGCCGACCGCTTCGCGCTCTCACCCGAGGCGTTCGCGGTAGACGCGGTCCATGGCGCGCCGCAGCGCCTCGAGCCGGCCGAGGGAGGAGGCGTCTCCGGCGCCGACCACGATCGGCCAGTCGAAGTCGACGTTGTCGACGACCGTGGCGCGCCAGACGTTCTTCTTGGGATCCCAGCTCCCGCCGGGATCGCCGCTCAGGCTCCAGCCGCTCGGCAGGTAGCTGCGGACCTCGGTCTCGGTGTAGCGCAGGGGCTCGGCGGCGCTCATGCCGCTCATTCTCTACCATCTTGGGCGCGCCGGGAAACCGGCTGGACGGAGGGCGAGCCGCCGGGCTAAGATTCGTCCTCGGGAGGTCCCCCCCATGTCGACTCGTGCCTGTCTGGTGTCGGTCCTGCTGTCGATTCTTGCGGGTTCCACCTGCTCCGCCGACTGGCTCGTGCTGCGCGGCGGCAAGCAGATCGAGACCGAGGGTCCGTGGGCGCTGAAGGGCAACCTCCTCAGCATTCGCGAGCCCGGTGGGCGGCCCAAGACCGTCCTCCTCTCGATCATCGATTACGACGCCACCCTGCACGCCAACCCGGCCGTCGCCAAGGCCAAGACCAAGGCACCCGGTTGGCACGTCTCGACCGAGATGATCAAGCGCCTGCAGGAGTTCACCCGCAACCAGGAGGCGATGGCGGCGCAGATGCGCGCCCGCCAGGAGATGAGCGCCGAGATGCACTCCGTCGAGGCGAGGCCCGGGGCGATCGTCGCCGGCGCCGGCGGCAGCGGCGCTCAGTCCGGGGGCAAAGCCCAGGACACGCAGTACGGCGGCTACGCCACGAAGGGGATGCAGGGTGTCGCGGCGTGCAAGACCTACCAGGACAGCCCCAGCGAGTACAGCTCCTGCCTCGCGCAGTACTGATCCTCCCTTTCGTGCGGGCCGCAACGCTCTTCGCCGTCGCCTGGCTCGCGCCCGCCGTCGTGGCCCTCGCCGCCGATCCTCCCCAAGCGGCGGATGCGCTCCCGGCGCTTCCGAAGATCGCCGCGAAGACCCGCGGGCTGGAGCGGCGCCCGGGCCTCCTCACCACCTACGTGGATCGCCAGCTCGGCCGCATCTGGCTCGAGGTGCCGGCGCCCGCCGGCCCGGCGGGCGAGGTGGCGAGCTATCTCTACGTCGAGGGGATCGCCACCGGCCTCGGCTCGAACCCGGTGGGACTCGACCGCGGCCAGGTGAGCGACGCGCGGATCCTCACCCTCCGCCGCCTCGGCAGCCGCGTCCTCTTCGAGCTGCCCAACCTCAAGTATCGCGCCCTCTCGAAGGACGAAGCGGAGCGCCGCTCGGTGCGCGACTCGTTCGCCACCTCGGTCCTCTGGGCGGGCGAGGTCGCCGCCGCCGACCCCGACGGCCGCGCCCTCGTCGACCTGACGCCGTTCCTCCTCCGCGACGCCCACGGGGTGGTGGCGGCGATGCGCGCCGCGAGCCAGGGCGGCTGGTCGCTCGACGCCGGGCGGAGCGCGGTCGACGTCGAAGCCTGCCTGGCTTTCCCCGAGAACCTCGAGCTCGAGGCGCTTCTCACCTATCAGTCCTCTGAGCCCGGCGAGCTGGTGCGGGAGGTGGCGCCGGCCGCGGAGGCGGTGACGCTCCGCGAGCACCAGTCGCTCCTCAAGCTGCCGGAGGCCGGCTACACGCCGCGCCGTGCGGACCCGCGGGCGGGCTTCTTCGGCGTCGAGTTCTTCGACTACGCGGCGCCGCTCGGCAGCCGCCTCGAGACCCGCTGGCTCGCCCGCCACCGGCTCGAGAAGGTCGATCCCGCGGCGGCGAGGTCGAAGGTGAAGAAGCCCCTCGTCTACTACCTCGACCCCGGCACCCCCGAGCCGGTGCGCAGCGCCCTCCTCGAGGGCGCCTCCTGGTGGCGGGAGGCCTTCGAGCGCGCCGGCTTCGAGGACGCCTTCAGGGTCGAGCTCCTGCCTCCCGGCGCCGATCCGCTCGACGCGCGCTTCAACGTCATCGAGTGGGTCCACCGCGCGACCCGCGGCTGGTCGTACGGTGGCGGCGTGATCGATCCGCGGACGGGGGAGATCGTCAAGGGCTTCGTCACCCTGGGTTCGCTCCGCGTGCGCCAGGACCGGCTGATCTTCGAGGGCCTGGTGGGCGCCGACAAGACGGGGAGCGGCGCCCCGGACGATCCCGAGCGCCTCGCCCTGGCGCGCCTGCGCCAGCTCGCCGCGCACGAGGTGGGTCACAGCCTGGGGCTCGAGCACAACTTCGCGGCCAGCACCTACGGCGGCCGGGCCTCGGTGATGGACTACCCGGCGCCGCTCGTCGGGGTGACCAAGGACGGCAAGGACCTCGACCTCTCGAACGCCTACGCCCGCGGCCTCGGGGCCTGGGACGTGCAGGCGATCCGCTATGGATACACCGAGTTTCCGCCCGGCACCGACGAGCCTGCGGCGCTCGACGCCATCGTCCGCGACGGCATCGCCCGCGGCCTCCTCTATCTGACCGATGCCGATGCGCGGCCGGAGGGATCGGCGCAGCCGCTCGCCAACCTATGGGACAACGGCCCCGATCCCGTCGCCGGCCTCGAGCGGTCGCTCGCCGTGCGCCGCATCGCCCTCGCCCGCTTCGGCGAGGGGAACATCGCTCGCGGCCTGCCCCTGGCGCTCCTCGACGAGGTGCTCGCCCCCCTCTACTTCCACCACCGCTACCAGCTCGACGCCGCCGCCAAGGTGGTGGGGGGCCTCCTCTACACCTATGCCGTGCGCGGCGACGGGCAGCCGCCGGCGCGGCCGGCCGACCCTGCCTGGCAGCGGCGGGCGATCGGCGCCATCACCTCGCTCCTCGACCCCGCGGCCCTCGACCTGCCCGAGGCGGTCCTCGCCGTCCTCCTGCCGCGCCCGCCGGGCTTCCCCTCCAACCTCGAGATGTTCGGCAGCCGCACCCGACCGGCGTTCGACGCCCTGGGCGCCGCCGGCACGGCGGCGGACCTCGCGGTGCACGCCCTCCTCGAGCGCGAGCGCGCCGCGCGGCTGGTCGACTTCCACCGCCGCGATCCGCGGCTGCCGGGTCTCGAGGAGGTGCTCGCGGCGCTCGACAGGGCGGCGTTCGCCGGCAAGGTGTCGACCCCATCCCGTGACGCCGAGCTCCGGCGCACGGCCCAGTGGGCGGTGGTGCACGGGATGATCCGCCTGGCGTCCGATCCCCAGGTGACCGCCGGCGTGCGGGCGCGGGTCGACGCGCATCTTCGCCTGCTCGGCCGCCGCCTGCGCGCCGGGGGATCTCCCGATGCCGCGGATGCCGCGGCCCGCGCCTATCTCGCCGCCGAGATCGGCCGCCACCTCGACCGCCGCGACGACCAGCGCATCCAGCCGGCGGAGCCCCTGCCGCCGCCCCCCGGGCAGCCGATCGGCTCGCCGGGCGCGACGGCGAATCTGGGCGGCTGCTCGTGGGGCGGATGAGCGCGCGGCGAGCCAGGGCGGCCGGGGCGGCCGGAACGGTGGGAGCGATCGCCCTCGTCCTCCTCGCCGTCTGGCTTGGCCAGGCGGCCGCGCCGCCCCGTCCCGCGCTCGGTCCGCAACGTTCGCCGGCGGCCGCCAAGCCCATGTCCGAGCGAGCGCCCGAGCGCCTGCGCATCGACGTCCTCGCCATCCACCCGCACGATCCGCAGGCCTACACGCAGGGACTGGTCTGGCACGGCGGCGAGCTCTACGAGAGCGACGGGCTCTACGGCCGCTCGAGCCTGCGGCGGGTCGACCCGGCGACCGGCACGGTGAAGCGGAAGATCGACCTCGAGCCGCGCCTCTTCGCCGAGGGACTGGCGCTGGTCGGCGAGCGCCTCATCCAGCTCACCTGGCGCGAGGGCCTGGCGCCGGTCTACGACCGCGCGACCTTCAAGCGCCTCGCCGAGTTCCACTACGACGGCGAGGGGTGGGGGCTCTGCTATGACGGCCGGCGCCTGGTGATGAGCGACGGGAGCGACCGGCTGTTCTTCCGCGATCCCAAGACCTTCGCGGCCCTGGGCAGCGTCGCGGTCACCCGCGACGGCGTCCCGGTGCCGCAGCTCAACGAGCTCGAGTGCGTCGGCGGGGCGGTGTGGGCGAACGTCTGGCAGACCGACGACATCCTGCGCATCGACCCCGCGAGCGGACGGGTGACCGGGGTGGCCGAGGCGACGGGGCTCCTGACGCCCGAGGATCGCGCGGCAGGCGCCGAGGTTCTCAACGGCATCGCCTACGACCCCAAGGCCGGACGCTTCTGGATCACCGGCAAGCTGTGGCCGAAGATGTTCGAGGTGCGCTTCGCGCCGGCGGGCGCCGGCGGCTAGCGCTGGTAGCTAGCGCTGGTACCTAGACTACCGGGGCCTCGATCTTGAGCATGCGCGCCCAGGCCTGGCGGAGGTTCTCGGAGAGCTCGAGCTCGCCGAAGAGCTCGCGCACCTCGTCGCGCGTCACGTAGGTCCAGATGTCGTCCCACTGGGCGTAGCGCAGGAGGTTCGAGATCGCCCACGCGCGCTGTGCCTTGGTGCCCTGGCGCAGGATGTGACGCAGCTCCTCGGCGGTGACCGGCTCCCCGGGGAAGAAGTAGAGGGTCTCGCCGTTGCCCTTCTTGCCCGAGCCCTGCATACGATCACAGTATACCGCTCCGGCGAGCTCGCAGCAGGGCTCGATTCGACGGCGGACGAGCGATCGGCGGCCGCTGCACGGCCCTGCCCGTACTTGACCGCGGGCGGGGCCTCCGCTAGATTCCTGAGGCTTGAAGTCGTCCGGGCGGGCATAACTCAGCTGGTAGAGTGCAAGCTTCCCAAGCTTGATGTCGCGGGTTCGAGTCCCGTTGCCCGCTCCACTCGCTTCGCCGACTCACCGCTCCCAGGGACACTGGAACGAAGGCGGTCCGAACGATGTCGATCTTCCGCCGTGAGAGCCCGGCGCCGATGGAGGGTGCGTCCGCCGGGGAGGCGGAGGCGAGGTCCCGCGTCACCCGGATCGCCGCCGGCTCGTGCCTGCGCGGCGAGCTGATCGGCTCGACCGAGGTGGTGGTCGAGGGCGAGGTCCGGGGAGCGATCCGCGTCGGCGCCACCGTAGTCGTCGCGGCGGGGGGTCTCGTCGAGGGCCCGATCGAAGCCAAGCTGGTGCGCGTCGCCGGCAAGGTGGTGGGCGACGTGAGCGGCTCGGAGCGCGTCGAGGTCGGCAAC
>DATBQN010000083.1:0-5010 GCA_036560825.1 Thermoanaerobaculia bacterium | reverse complement strand
CGCTCGACGGCGCTGGGCTCGCGCGCCAGCTCCGGGCGGATCGCCTTGACCGCCACCTCGCGCTCGAGCATCGGGTCGAGGCCCCGGTAGACGGTGCCCATCCCCCCCTCGCCGATGCGCTCGACGATCTCGTAGCTGCCGACGGTTCGACCGATCAAGATGGCTCCTTGTCCCCCCTACTCCAGGGGCAGCTCGAGCGTGAACACGCTCCCGTGCGGCTGGTTGTCCTCGACCCGCACCGACCCGTGGTGGTCGGCGACGATGCGGTGGACGATCGCCAATCCGAGGCCGGTCCCGCGCCCCTTGGTCGAGAAGTAGGGCAGGAAGAGCTTCTCCTTGGACTGCGGCGGGATGCCGCGGCCGGTGTCGGCGACCTGGATCTCGAAATGGCCGTCCACCGGAAAGGCGGCGACGGTGACGCGGCCCGGCGCGTCGGTCGCCTCGACGGCGTTGTCGAGGAGGTTGATGAGGGCCCGCTTGATCTGCTCGGCGTCGAGGAGCACCCCGTCGAGGTGCGCGTCGACCTCGCTCTCCACCGCGACCCCCGGCTTCACGTCCCGATACAGGTGGATGGTCTCGGCGACGAGGCGGGCGAGGTCGACCGGCGCCGGGCGCGGGCGCGGCATGCGGGCGAAGCGCGAGAACTCGTCGACCATCTCCTGCAGGATGGTCACCTCGCGGACGATGATCTCGACCGCCTCCTCGATGGCGGTCTTCAGCAGCGGGTCGCGCTGGCGGTTCTTCTGCAGCAGGCGCTCGGCGGCCAGCCGGATGGGCGTCAGGGGGTTCTTGATCTCGTGCGCGACGCGCCGCGCGGCGTCGCTCCAGGCGGCGAGCTGCTGGGCCTTGATCAGCTCGGTGAGGTCCTCGATGACCAGCACGCGGCCGAGGAGCGCGCCGTCGCTCCCGCGCATCGCCGTCACCTTGGCCTCGAAGGTCTTCCACTCGCCGCCGAGGACCAGGTGCACCTCGTGGCTGGAGGTCTCCTCGGCCTCGTCCTCGCCGGCCCCGGCATCGGCGAGGAGCGCCGCCAGCTTGCGCCGCTCGGGGTCGGCCCAGGCCTCCGAGATGCGGCGGCCGAGCACCTCCTCCTCGCGCTGGCGCAGGATGTTGAGCGCCGCGCCGTTGCAGGTGAAGATGCGGCCGACGGCGTCGGTCGAGACGACGCCGGCGGCGACGTTCTCCAGCACCGCCGCCATCAGCGCCCGCTCGCCGGCCAGGCGCTGGTTGGTGCCCTTGAGCTCGCGGTTGCTGCGCTCGAGGAGCTCCTTGTTGCTCTCCAGCTCCTCGGTCATGCGGTTGAAGGAGCGCACGAGCACCCCCAGCTCGTCGTCGGCGTCGACGTCGACGCGGTGGGCGAGGTCGCCGCCGCTGATCCGCCGGGTGCCCTCGGCGAGCGCCTGGATGGGCACCGTCACCCGACCCGCCAGGTAGAGCCCCACCCAGGACGAGGCGAGGAGGATCAAGAGGGTGATCATGAGGAAGATGAGCAGGTAGCTCGCCCGCAGGTCGTCCTTCTGCACCTCGAGCTGGCGGAAGGCCTGGAAGCCCTGGATGAGGGCGTCGCTCTTGCCGGCCAGGGCAGGATCGAGCTTGGTCCCCGCCACCACCACGAGCGGCGCCGCCGCCATGTCGGGCGCCGCCGTGGTGGGGACGGGGAGGCCGGCGACGCCGGCGAGCACCAGCCGGCCGCCCCGCCCGCCCGGCGGCTCCTCGCGCCGCACCGCCCGCCCCTTCCTCACCGCCTCGGTCAGGAAGTCCCGCCCCGGCTCGGGCAGCTCGGGGATCCCGGCCTGCGAGTTGACCACCGCGTGGACGAAGTCCGTCCCCTGGTAGACGGCGAGCACGTCGAGCCGCAGCTCGGCCAGCAGCTCCTGCAGGCGGTGGTTGAGGCGGAGGCGCTCCTCGGGGCGCTCGAGGTCGTACCAGCGCACCTCGGCGAGCGCCCGCCCGGCGTCGCGCAGGTCGTCCTGCTCGACGCGCTCGTAGAGCGCCTGGGCGACCGCCTCCCCTTGCGCCAGGACCGGCTTCAGCGGGGTGTTGAACCAGCGGTCGACGGAGCCGCGGAGGAGCTCGCTCGCGATGGCGAAGAGGAGGAGCACCGGGATGAGCGAGAGCCCCACGTAGGTCGCCACCAGCTTGAAGCGGAAGGTCGAGCCGAGGATGCGGTGCCGCCGCTCGACGACCAGCTTGAAGAGGTTGCGCAGGAGGACGAACAGGATGGTCAGGATGAGGACGACGTTGACGTACCAGAGGACGAAGAGGAGGACCCGGTTGGTGACCAGGAAGGCGGGGAGCTCCCGGCTCCGCTGGACGAGGTAGAAGGCGCCGGTGAAGACGGCGAGGAGGGCCGCCAGACCACCGACGATCAGGCGGTGGTCCTTGCGGTGTCGGCGTAGGCGCTCGCGGAAGTCCACGGCCGGGCCTCGGGGGAGCTACGGCGCTCCCGGCAGCCGGAATTTCTTCGACTCGACCCAGTCGGTGGTGATGGCGACCGGGACGAGCGAAAGGACGGTCCGCGACCCCAGCTCGGCGCGCGCCTTGACGAGCAGGCGGCGGCGGCGGGGCAGGGCGGCGAGGGTAAAGATGGGGAGCGACTGGACGCGGGTCATCGCCTCGGCGAGGGCCTCCTGGTCGTGCACCGTGCGGCTGTCGATCAGCTTGCCGTCCATCTTGTAGTTGACCGCGTACTGGCGGGCGACGGCGTCGTACATCGCCGTCACCTCGAGCGTGCGCTCGTCGAGGTAGCGGTCCCACCAGCGCGTGCGGTCCTCGTCGATCTCGAAGCGGTAGAGGATCGAGGTGGGAAGCCCGCTGTCGACGCGCTCGCGCAGGCGGTGGTGGAAGGCGTCGGCGAGGGTGAGGCTCACCAGCACGCGGTCGTTGTCGACCGCCACCTCGAGCCCCGAGATGCGCCCCTCGGCGCGCGAGGGGGCGGGGGCGAGAGCGAAGAAAAGAAAGGAGATGAGGAGCGCGGCCGTCGCTCGCATCGGGAGCTTCAGTCTAGCACCGGCCCCCTTTCGCTATAGTCGCCGCTGGAGTCGCACCATGGCCGCCGACCGCCAGCCGCTGGTCAAGCCGCTCGCCGCCAACCGGCGGGCGCGCCACGACTTCGAGATCCTCGAGACCTTCGAGGCCGGCCTGGTGCTCTCGGGCACCGAGGTCAAGGCGGCGCGCTCGGGCAAGGTGCAGCTCAAGGACAGCCACGTCGACTTCAAGGACGGTCAGGCCTTCCTGGTCGGCGTCCACATCAGCCCCTACAGCCACGGCAACCGGGAGAACCACGAGCCGGAGCGACCGCGGCGGCTGCTCTTGAAGCGGCGGGAGATCGACAAGCTCTTCGGCCGCACCCTGCTGCGCGGGCTCACGGTGGTGCCTCTGAGCGTCTACCTCAAGGGGAATTGGATCAAGGTCGAGATCGCTCTCGCCCAGGGCAAGAAGCTCTACGACAAGCGGGCGACCGAGCGGCAGAAGACGATGGATCGGGAGGTCGAGGAAGCGGTCGGGCGGAGGCGGTGAGCGAGGCGGCTCGGCGGCGCCGGTGCCGCTACCCTTCGGTCTCCGTCGCCGCCAGCCTCCGCCGGCTGCCGCCGGTGTCCTGGATCCTCTCGAGCGCCGTCTGGCCGCCGTACTTGGCGACGATGCGGTCGTCGTAGTCATCGGCCACCTCGGCGACGGCGGTGACCGCCCGCAGGAGGTCGCGCGGCTGGAGGTTGCTGGCGAGCAGCGAGTGGGAGAAGAAGATGTCGTTGCCGACCATCGAGAACGAGCCCATGGCGAGCTGGTGGTTGAGCTCGAGGAGCCCCGCCATCAGCTCCTCGTCGAGGTCGACGCCCTGCACGCAGTAGGACATGATCGTTACCACCGCTTCCTCCTGGCCGTAGGCGGCGATCGAGATCTCGAGAACGGTCGAGCCGTAGCGAACGTAGAAGTGCCCTTCCTCGGGATCGCAATAGGGCTCTTCGAAGAACTCCCCCAGGTACTCCTCGATCTTACGGAACGCCTCGGCGTGGATCTCGTGCTCGAACCGCATCGTCGACTCTCCTTCCGGCCGGCTACTTTAGCAGCTTGCCGCCGGGGCGGGGCGCGCCGCGCCGGGCCCGGCGGCAGCGTGACGCTTCGTTGACACCCGCGCTCCTTCAGACTAGCGTTACCCCTCAACGCCGCCGAAGCCAACCAGTTCTTTTTCCAAGCAGAGGAGGATGGGGATGCGAAGGCGAGGAGGTCTCATGCTGCGAGCTCTGGGCGCCGTGGTGCTCGGGGGCTTGATCGCTCAACCGATGCTCGCGGCCGGCTTCGGTCTCTTCGAGCAGGGCGCCAAGGCGCAGGGCATGGCCGGCGCGTTCACCGCCCAGGCCGACGACCCGTCGCTGCTCTTCCACAATGCCGGCGGCCTCGGCTTCGTCACCAAGTCCGACACCGCGGTCAGCCTGACCTACTTCAAGGGCACGACGGCCACCTTCCGCGGCGAGGCGCCCTTCCCCGGCCCCGCCGCCCGCGGCGAGCAGAACCTGATCAACCAGCCGACGCCGCAGATCTACTACGTGGCGCCGATCAACCAGACCTGGAAATGGGGCATCGGCGTCGACACGCCGTTCGGCCTCACCACCGACTGGAAGAACCCCGACAGCTTCGCCGGGCGCTTCCTGTCGACCAAGGCGGCCATCCGCGCCTTCGACTTGAACCCCACGATCGGCTGGCAGGTCACCCCGACCCTGGGCATCGGCTTCGGCGGCGTCGCCCGCTTCTCGGACCTCGAGCTCAAGCGCAACCAGGCGGCGATCAACCCCTTCACCCTGCGCGTCGCCGACGTCGCCCACGTCGACCTCAAGGCCGACCTCAAGGAGGGCTACGGCTGGAACGTCGGCCTGCTCGAGAAGTTCTCCGACCGCTTCTCGATCGGCCTCTCCTACCGCAGCAAGATCCGCGTCGACTACACCGGCAGCGCGCGCCTCAGCCAGATCGCCACCGGCTTCCCGCAGTTCGACGCGGCGGTCGCCGCGCAGACCC
>DATBQN010000082.1:0-5376 GCA_036560825.1 Thermoanaerobaculia bacterium | reverse complement strand
GGTCTTGAGCTGCACGCGGAGCGCGCCCAGGGTCTCGAAGGCGTGGCGCAGGAGCAGGTACTTGCTCTCGGGATTGACGCGCGTCCCCTGCCAGGGGCGGGCGATCCAGGTGCGCCCGATCTCGAGCCCTCGATGGGCGGGGCGGATCTCGAGATAGGCCGTGGCGCCGATCGGCTCGCCGCTCGCTCGCAGGAGCACGGCGAAGTCGAGCGAGGCGGGCGCGGAGAGGCCGCGGAGGACCCAGGCCTCCCAGGCCGCAAGACCGCCGTCCTCCGGCCAGTCGAGGGTGTGGCGGAAGAGCGCGGGATCGGAGTGGCGGAAGAGCGGCGCCGCGTGGCTCGGGGTGAGCGGCTCGAGCACGATTGTCGCGCCTTCGAGCCGCACCGGGACGACGTTCACTGCCTCTCCACCCCCTTCACCTCTGCGGGCCGGCGCCGCGCCGGTAGACCTCGGGGTCCACGCGCTCCATGGCGCGCTCCGGGACGGCCAGGGAGGTAAAGCCGAACCGCCGGTAGAGCGCATGGGCGTCGCGGGTCATGAGCGTCCAGCGCCGCAATCGCTGGAGATCCGGATGGGCCATCACCGCCTCCATCAGAAACGCGCCCAACCCGCGCCCGCGCTCCTCGGCGAGGACGAAGACGTCGGCGAGGTAGGCGTAGGTCGCGCCGTCGGTGACCACCCGCGCGAAGCCGAGCTGCCGCTCGGCGGCGGAGTTCGAGCTGGGCAGCCGGTACAGGCCGAAGGCGAGCGAGCCGGCGATCGACCGCCGCACCACCTCCTCGGGGATGCCCGCCGCCCAGTACGAGGTCGAGAGAAAGCCGTGGACGACCCCGAGGTCGAGCCGCGCCGGATCGTCGGAGACCGCATGCTCGCCGCGGCGGACCTCGTAAGCGCCGGTCACCGGGCGGGCCGCTTCGCCGGAGCGATCGAGCTCGACTGCCAGGCGACGAGCTGCCAGCGGAGGTCGCGGCGGACGTAGACCGCCGTGTAGCGCACGGCGAGCGACCGCTCGCCGCCGTCGAGGACGACCTTCATGTCGAGGCGGCCGGTGACGACGCCGGTCGATCCGTAGAGCCGCACCCGGACCTCGGAGGGGGACATCGACTCGTAGCGGAGGGTCCCCGCGCTCAGGGCATCCAGGAAATGCTGCCGGTCCTGGACCTCGCCCGTCGAATGGGTGTAGGTCAGGTCCTCGCCGAGGACATTCTTCAGCGCGGCGGTGTCGCCCGCCACCATCGCCGCGAAGCGCCCCGCGTCGACTTGGCGGAGGTCCTCCTCCGGCGCCGCGGGCCCAGGGACGGGCGATGCGGTCTGGGACGCCGGCAGGGCGGCGCCCACGGCCAACAGCAGAACCAGCCCCGGAAGGCCATAGCGGGAGTACGGTGAGCCGATCATGATCGCTCCATCTCGCGAGCCGTCGCGAGGCAAAAGTCTACGCGACAGCCGCCACAGGTGCCAGCCGATTTCAATAGAGGGAGAGCGCGGTCCCGTCGGGGGAGGTCCAGCAGGGCTGCGGGCGGCTCACGGGCCTGCCGAAGAGCCGGAGCTCCTCGGCGAGCAGGAGGCGGGGGAGGCGGAACGGCCGGCCTCGGCCTGGCCGGGGCGGCAGGTCCCATCCCCCGAGGATGGTCTCCCACGCCCGCGGAGCGGCGCTCCTGCGGAGGTGGATGGGATCGATCCCGTACCAGGCGAGCTCCGGCTCGACCAGCACGGCCCCGGACTCCTCCGCCAACCGCCGCAGGCGCCGGCACAGCTCCTCGGCCTCCGCGAGCAGGGCGCGCCGGACGATCCGTCTGCCGGGGAAGAGGAGGGTCCTGGCGGCATGGAATTGCCACGCCGGCAGGCGCTGGAAGGTCTCGAGCGGCGGCAGCGTGAGCACGATCTTCGCTCGCTCGCTCGAGAGCCGCTCGACGCAGTCGGCGACCCAGCCGGCGATGGTCGCGGCGGAGGCGCCGTAGCCGAGGTCGTTGCCGACGTCGGTCACCAGCGCCAGGGTGGGCATCGACGGCCGTCGCGCCAGCTCCGCCCAGAGCCCGCAGCCGCGGATCCCCGGCAGGCCGCGCATCCAGAGGAGGCGGCTCCAATCGCCGTACGAGCGGCCGTGCCCGCAGGCGGCGAGCACCTCGACCGGGCCGCCCGCCCCCCGGCACAGGTGTGCCAGGACGGCAGGCAGGTGGATGGTGAGGTTGCTCGCCCCGAGGACGACCGCCCGGAGCGCGGCGGTGGGCGTAGCCTGCAAGGCCGGGCGGTCGTTCATGGCGCGGCCCGATCCCGCTCGAGATCAGGGCGGCGTCTGGGCCGCCGGTGTCTCGCGCAGGTCCACCGGCCGGCCGAGGGCTTCGGCGCGGAGGCGGACCTGCCGGTGGAGGTGGAAGCGGAGCGGCCGCACGAAGGTGTACTCCGAGGTGAGGCTCAGGCGCCGGTCGCTGTCCTCGGCGGGATAGACGCGGGTGAGCGCCTCGAGCCGCTCCTCGTACCAGGCGCGGCTCACCTCGCCGCGCGCGAGCTTCGCCTCGAGGAGGCGGCGCTGGTGGACGCGGTCGACGATCTCGGGGTGGCTGTTGACGCCCAGGATGCGCGGCATCGTCCCGCCCGCGTCGCGCGCCAGCTCGGCGACGGTGAGCCCGCGACCCTCCCCGGCGCCGAGGTCGCCCTCCCAGCCGATCGGCACGAACCCCGCGGGCTCCGCCCCGGTCGGGATGAGGTCGAAGAGCCGGTTCTCGAGGACGCGGAAATGGCGGCCGTCGGGGAGGTGGGCGGCGAAACGAGAGAACCAGGGATGGGCGAGCGCCTCGTCGGACAGGCGGTCCTCGAAGAGGCCGGCGCGCTTGCCGCCCTTCGCGGCGCCGCGGAGGACCGGCTCCGCGATCCCCGACCACCGGCAGAGGACGCCGAAGCTGTGGCAGATGGCGAGCAGCGCGGCACCCGGGTCGTCGCGCACGGCGTCGAAGAGGTCGAAGGCCTGGCGCTCCCAGGCCGGGTCCTCGCGCACTCCCTGCGAGAGCGCCGAGACGCCGTCGTTGCGGCGCGGGTCGATCTGCCCCGGCCCGCCGGTCCCCACGTAGATCCCGAACCGCCCGCCGGGAGGCGCGGGCAGGAGGCCGTGGTCGCGCACGGCGAACGAGATGGCGCGGAGGTAGAGGCCGCCGGTGTCGCCGAGCGCCGGCGCCAGCTCCTCCGCCGTCTCCCGCACCGCCTGGACGATCGAGTCGTGCCCCAGGTTCGGCCAGCCGCAGTTGAGGTCGAGGATGGCGACGTCGACGCCCAGCGGATCGGCCGGAGGCAGGTCCCCCGGCCTCTCCACCTGCGCATAGCGGAAGGCCGGAGGCGAATCGACGGCCGACCCCCTGGGAGGCGCTACCGGAAGAGTGTCCGTGGATTCGACGGCGGGCTCCTACTCTGCAGGACTCGGCACGCTGCAAGCTTACCGCAGGCGGAGGCCGGCGACGGGGCGAGCTGACGGTAAGATCCACCTGGACGAGCCGAGAGAGGAGGCCCAGCCATGCATGCGATCCGCGTTCACGCCGCCGGCGGCCCCGAGGCCATGCGGTACGAGGAGGTCCCCGACCCGGCACCCGGCCACGGCGAGGCGGTGGTCAGGATCGAGGCGGCGGGGGTCAACTTCATCGACGTCTACGTGCGGACCGGCCACTACAAGGGGCCGCCGTTCCCCATCACGCTCGGACAGGAGGCGGCGGGCGTCGTCGAGTCCGTCGGCGAAGGGGTGAGCGAGGTGGCGCCCGGCGATCGCGTCGCCTACACCGGAGCGCACGGCGCCTATGCCGGGAAGGCGGCCGTCCCCGCCGCGCGCCTGGTCAAGCTCCCCGCAGGCGTCACCGCGCGCCAGGGAGCCGCCGCCATGCTTCAGGGGATGACCGCCCACTATCTCTCCAGCTCCACCTACCCTCTGAAGCCCGGCGACACCTGCCTCGTGCACGCCGCGGCCGGCGGCGTGGGGCTCCTCCTCTGCCAGATGGCGAAGCTCCGCGGCGCCCGCGTCCTGGGAACGGCAGGGAGCGAGGAGAAGGCCGCGCTCGCCCTCGCCGCCGGCGCCGACGAGGTGATCCGTTACAGAGAGAAGGACTTTGCCGACGAGGCCCGCCGCCTGACCGACGGCAAGGGCGTCGCGGTGATCTACGACGGCATCGGCAGGACGACCTTCGAGCGCGGCCTCGACGCCCTCGCCACGCGCGGCACGATGGCCCTCTTCGGCGGCGCCAGCGGGCCGGTGTCGCCGGTCGATCCGCTCGTCCTCATGCAGAAGGGCTCGCTCTACCTCACCCGCCCCACGCTCGCCCATTTCATCGCCACCCGCGAGGAGCTCGTCGAGCGCGCCACCCAGGTGCTCCGCTGGGTCGCCGACGGCACGGTGACGCTGCGCATGGAGAACGACTTCGCGCTCGCGGATGCGGCCGCGGCCCATCGCGCCCTCGAGGGACGGCGGACGACGGGCAAGGTGCTGCTGATCCCCTGACGGCTCCGGCTTCCGCCCACCTACGGCAGCTCCGGCGCGTCGGCCAGGTCGCCGAAGATCACGAAGTCCGGGAGGAGCGCCGCGTAGCCGCCGGCGCCGGTCGCGACGTTGCGCACCGGACGCCCCGAGCAGCTCGCGGGACGCGCGCTCTCTGCCGCGTGGTCTCCCAGCACGAAGAAGGCCGTCGTCGAGCCCGTGACGTGCCCCAGGAAGATCGGCTGGCCCTTCCAGTCGATGAGCCGCTCGGCGAACGGCGCGAACCGATCGCCCGCCACGGTATTGAACTGGAAGAGGTGCTGAGCCCCTCGCGGCACGCCGGCGAAGAGGTCCGCCGGCTCGGCGCTCCACTTGCCGCCCTCGCCGAGCGCGTACACGGCGTGATTCTCCGCATCGCGCGCCAGCAGGCGGCCGTCCGCGCCGCGCTCGAGCCGCACCGGCGAGCATTCCATCTTGGTCACGTCGACGGCGCCCTCGGCCTGCGGCGCCGGGAAGGCGGTGCCCATCGGCTTGCCGTCCCATCCGATCCGCCAGACGCCGCGATCGCTGCAGAAGGGCTGGGCGTAGAGCGCGTCCGGTCCGGCGAGCAGGCGGACGAAGCCGCTCTTGCCCTCGACGGCGTGCTGCAGCTTGACTCGCCGGACGGCGAGGTCCGGCGCGACGTGGACGAAGCCGAAGTCGCGCGCCGCGATCCAGATCGAGCCGTCCCGCGGATCGGCATCCATCGCCGTCCACACCTCGCCCGCCTCCCCGCTCGCCATCGCCCTCGATCCATCGCCGCGCGCGATGCGCAGGAGCCGGGCGGGATCGACGAGCACCCACACGTAGCGGTCGGTCACCGCGACCTCGAAGGGGGCCTCCCGCCGATCGAGCCCGAGGTCGGCGAACCGGACCACCCGCGCCGC
>DATBQN010000081.1:0-5224 GCA_036560825.1 Thermoanaerobaculia bacterium | reverse complement strand
CGTGGGCGCTCGAGCGCTCGAGCGCCATCGGGCTCTCGTCGCTCGGCGGGCTCTCGGGGCTGGTGACGCTCTTCCTCGGCAACAGCGCGCGGACCGCGCCGGAGAGGAAGCCCGGCGAGGCGCGGACGGCGATGGGCATCGCCAAGAGCGTCGCCCTCGGGCTCGCGGCGCCCACCTTCGCCGCCTTCCTCCTCGTCCTCCTCTCGATCGGCACCAGCCTCCTGGTGGTGTGGACGGGGAACACCTTCTTTCCCGCCCAGCTCGACGTCGACTTCCACGCCGGCGAGCACCTGGCGGGCGACCGGCTGGAGCTGATGAACGCCGTGCACTACGCGCCCTGGTGGCTGGTGCTCGCGGTGGCCGGCGGGCTCCTCCTCCTCGGCGCCGGCATGGGGCTGGTGGTCAACATCAACCGCTTCTCGCTCCACGCCGCCTACCGCGACCGGCTGATCCGCGCCTACCTCGGCGCCTCGCGCTCGGAGGACGAGCGGCACCCCAACCCGTTCACCGGCTTCGACGAGGCGGACAACCTGGCGATGACCGCGCTCGCCGGCAACCGGCCGCTGCCGGTGCTCAACCTGACGCTCAACCTCGTGCACGGCCGCAAGCTCGCCTGGCAGGACCGCAAGGCCGAGCCGTTCAGCGTCTCGCCGCTGCGCTGCGGCAGCTACGTCGTCGGCTACCGCCGCGCCGCCGAGTACGCCTACAGCAAGACCACCGGGCAGGCCATCACCCTGGGCACCGCGCTGGCCATCTCGGGGGCGGCGGCGAGCCCCAACATGGGGTACCACTCGTCGCCCGCGGTGACCTTCCTGATGACGCTCTTCAACGTCCGGCTCGGCTGGTGGCTGGGCAACCCGCGGCTCAAGACCTACCGCAAGTCGGGGCCGCTCTTCGCGCCGCGCCCGCTCTTCGCCGAGGCCTTCGGCCTCACCGACGACGAGAACCCCTACGTCTACCTCTCGGACGGCGGCCACTTCGAGAACCTCGGCCTCTACGAGATGGTGCTCCGGCGCTGTCGCTGGATCGTGGTGAGCGACGCCGGCGAGGACGCCGGCTTCGACTTCTCCGACCTCGGGGGAGCGGTCGCCAAGATCCGCATCGACCTCGGCGTCCCCATCCTGTTCCAGAAGATCCTCATGCGCCCGCGCGATCCCCAGCGCTCCTACGACCTGACGCGGAGCGGCGATCAGGCGCCCTACGCCGCGATCGGGCGGATCTGCTACTCCTGCGCCGACCGGCTCGCGGGCGACCGCCCGCTCGATCCCGACGACGACGGCTGGCTGATCTACGTCAAGGCGTCGCTCAACGGCAGCGAATCGGTCGACGTCTACAACTACGCCAAGGCACACCCCACGTTCCCCCACGAGTCGACGGCCAACCAGCTCTACACCGAGGCGCAGTTCGAGAGCTATCGCGAGCTCGGCTCGCACGCCGTCGAGACCCTCTGCGCCGGCCTCGAGGAGGGAGACGGCCTGGCGGAGCTCGCCGCGCTCCTCCGCCAGGCCCAGGGCGAGCCGCCGCCCTGCCAGCCGGAGGCGAGCAAGGGGAGGCCCTCTCCGGCTCAGCCGCCAGATCAGCCGCCAGGTCAGCCGCCAAATCAGCCGACTAAATAGCGCTCGCGGAGGATCGCCAGGTGGTGCAGCTCGTGGCCGGCGATGATGCCGGCGAGGGCGCGCACCGAGACCGCCTTGTCGTTGGCGGTGCCGCGGCGGGCGAGGGCCGCGTCGTCGAAGTGGGAGAAGAGGGCGACCGTGGCGGCGCGGACCGCGGCGAGCTCGCGGGCGAGGTCGGCGAGCGAGCGGGCGTCGAAGCCGGCGGCCGGCATGTAGGCGTCCTGGTCGAAGCCGGCGAGCGGCGTGGCGTCGCCGCGCCCGAAGCGGAGGCCCGGTACGACATGATGCGCTCGCTGTCGGCGAGATGGCCGACCACCTCGCGGACGCTCCACTTGCCGGGAGCGTAGCGGAAGCCCGCGCGCTCCTCGGGGACGGCGGCGAGGAGCGCCGCGGTGCGCTCCCCCTGGGCTGCCAGATGGGCGACGGCGTCGCCTCCGGTGGCCTTGGCGTGCTCGACGTAGCCGGCGTAGTAGGAAGCGAGTTCGTCGTCGCCGATGTCGGCGAAGGACATGGGCATGGCGGGTCTCCTGAGGAAGTCGCTCAGCGGCGGCGGCCGCGGCGCATGACGACCTTGGGCTTCATCTCGACGTAGGGCGGCACGCCCGGCACCGTGCAGCGCGGCAGCTCCTCGCCGAGCGTGCTCTCGATCTCCTTCACCGTCGGCTTGTCCTGCCAGGTGGCGATCGAGGAGACGATGCCGAGGAGCGCGCCGCGCGCGGTGCGCCCGGCGCGGTGGATGTAGTCCTCGACCGTCTCGGGCATGTCGAAGTTGATGATGTGTTGGATGCGCGGCACGTCGATGCCGCGGGCGGCGATGTCGGTGGCGACGAGGATGCGGTGCTCGCCCTCGCGGAAGCCCTGGAGGGCCGAGACGCGCTGGCTCTGCGAGAGGTTGGAATGGATGCGCTCGACCGGGTGCCCCTCGCGCTCGAGGACGCCGGCGAGCCACTCGGCGTCGCTCTTCCTGCGGATGAAGACGAGGGTCGACCCCAGCTCCTGGTGGAGGAGGGCGAGGAGGAGGGCCTTCTTGTTCTCCGGGTCGACCAGATAGAGGCGGTGGCTGATCCCCTCCGCGGCGCCGCCCTCGGGGAGGATGTCGATGCGCACGGGATCGCGCATGAAGCGCTGCGCCAGCCGCTCGATCGGCGCCGGCATGGTGGCCGAGAACATCATCGTGTGGCGCTGGCTCGGCAGCTCCTCGAGGATGCGGAGGACCTGGGGCAGGAAGCCCATGTCGAGCATATGATCGGCCTCGTCGAGCACCAGCTCGGAGACGCGGTCGAGGCGCAGGCTGCCGCGCTCGACGTGGACGAGGAGGCGCCCCGGCGTCGCCACGACGACGTCCGGCCGCGCCCCCAGGCCGCGGATCTGCGGCCCCATCTTGACGCCGCCGATGAGGCAGACGGTGCGCAGCCGGTGGCCCTCGCCGAAGAGGTCGAGGAACGCCTTGGTCTGCAGCGCGATCTCGCGGGTGGGGGAGACGATGAGCCCGCGCACCCCCTCGCCGTGGGTGAGCCGGTCGGCGAGCGGGAGGACGAAGGCGGCGGTCTTCCCCGAGCCGGTCTCGGCGAGGCCGATCAAGTCGCGCCCGGCGAGGGCATGGGGGATCACCGCCGCCTGGATTTGGGTAGGATGTGCGAACCCCACCCGCGCCACGGAGTCGAGGACGGCGGCGGAGAGACCCAGGGAGTCGAACGGCTTGTCGGTGGTCGCGACGGGGTGCTGGGGTATGGCGACGTCTTGCATGCGCCTGCGTTTATAGAACAACTCCGGCGCCAGGGCAAGCAACGGGCTGAAAGGAAAGCACTTGGAGGGAGCCGGCGGCTCGCTCACCCGCCGGGCGACCGGCTCGGCTCCCGAGACTGTCGCTCGGCGCCTGAGCGACCCGCTCGACGCCCGAGCGGCCCGCTCGGCGGCTGAGCGAGCGGCTCACCGCCTCATCAACCTCCTGCACCGCTGAGCAAGTCCCTCGACGACTGAGCAAGCTGCTCAGCGGCTGAGCGAGCCGCTCAGGCGCTGAGATCGGGAAATTCCTCTCGTTTCGCCCAGAACTTCGCGCGGGAGGCTTCCCTCGCGCGCGAAAGCTCGGAATCGTCGGCGGAAGGCTTCCGTCGCGCGCGGGAGGCCTCCATGTCACGCGGAAGCCTCCCGTCGCGCGCGGAAGCCCAGGATCTGCGACGGAAGGCGAGAAACAGGCGCGGAAGGCTTCCCCGCTCGCGCGGAAGCCCAGCTTCTCGTTCACCCGGCTTCTCGTTCCTTGACCCCCTGGGGGGCGGTTGCTACGATGCCCGGCGGCGCCCGCCGCACGCCGCACGCCGGTTCCGACACACCTCTTCATAAGGGAGCGACATGGAGATCGAGCTCACCGACGAGCAGAAGCTGCTGCGCGAGACCGTCCGCCGGTTCGCCGAGGAGGTGGTCGGGCCGCGCGCCAAGGAGATCGACGAGACGGGGGAGTTCCCGCGCGACTTCTTCGACCGCGCGGGCGAGCTGGGGCTCGCCGGCGTCGCGGTGCCGGAGGAGCACGGCGGGGCGGGGATGGACGCCGTCTCCTACTGCCTGGTGATCGAGGAGGTGAGCCGCCGCTGCGCCACCTCGGGGGTGATCCTCTCGGTCAACAACTCGCTGGTCTGCGACCCGCTCCTGAAGTTCGGCAGCGAGGAGCAGAAGCGCGAGTTCCTCCGCCCCCTGGCCGCCGGCGAGAAGCTCGGCTGCTTCGCGCTCACCGAGCCCGGCGCCGGGAGCGACGCCGCGGGCCTGCGCTCGACCGCCCGCCGCGACGGCGACGACTACGTCTTGAACGGCAACAAGGTGTTCATCACCAACGGCACCCACGCTGACGTCGCGCTGGTCTTCGCCAGCGTCGACCTGGCGAAGAAGCACAAGGGGATCACCGCCTTCATCGTGCCGGCGGACACCCCCGGCTACAGCCACGGCACGCACGAGTTCAAGCTCGGGGTGAACGCCTCCGGCACCACCGAGCTCGCCTTCGCCGACATGCGCCTCCCCGCCCGCCTGCGCCTGGGGGAGGAGGGCGAGGGCTTCAAGATCGCCATGAGCACGCTCGACGGCGGCCGCATCGGCATCGCGGCGCAGGCGATCGGTATCGCCCAGGGCGCCTTCGAGGCGGCGCTCGCCTACGCCCAGCAGCGCGAGCAGTTCGGCCAGCACCTCTCCGAGTTCCAGGCCATCCAGTTCTACCTCGCCGACATGGCGACGGAGCTCGACGCCGCGCGCCTCCTCGCCTGGCGGGCGGCGTGGACGAAGGACCAGAAGAAGCGCTTCACCCTGGAGGCGGCGCACGCCAAGCTGTTCGCCTCCGAGATGGCGCAGCGGGTCACCAACAAGGCGCTGCAGATCCACGGCGGCTACGGCTACACCAAGGAGTACAACGTCGAGCGCTTCTTCCGCGACGCCCGCATCACCGAGATCTACGAGGGCACGAGCGAGATCCAGAAGATGGTGATCGCCGATTGGGTGCTGCACCACGACTAGCCCGTCGGCGATCCTCGCCGCCCCGCCGGCAGCGGCCGGCGTCGACTTCGCGCTCACCGAGGACCAGGAGCTTCTCGTCGAGCAGGTGCGGCGCTTCGCCGAGGAGCGCATCC
>DATBQN010000080.1:0-2700 GCA_036560825.1 Thermoanaerobaculia bacterium | reverse complement strand
GCGCCGATCTCGATCTACGAGGTCCATCTCGGCTCCTGGCGGCGGGTGCCGGAGGAGGGCGGCCGCATGCTCACCTACCGCGAGCTCGCGCCGCTCCTCGCCGATCACGTGGAGCGTCTCGGCTTCACCCACGTCGAGCTGATGCCGGTCATGGAGCACCCCTTCTACGGGTCCTGGGGTTACCAGACGACCGGCTACTTCGCCCCCTCCAGCCGCTACGGCACGCCGCAGGAGTTCATGGGCCTCGTCGACCTCCTGCACCAGCGGGGGATCGGGGTGATCCTCGACTGGGTACCGTCCCACTTCCCCAGCGACGAGTTCGCGCTCGCCTTCTTCGACGGCACCCACCTGTACGAGCACGCCGATCCCCGCAAGGGCTTCCACCCCGACTGGAACAGCTACATCTTCAACTACGGCCGCAGCGAGGTGCGGAGCTTCCTCGGCAGCAGCGCCCGCTTCTGGCTCGACCGCTATCACGCCGACGCCCTGCGGGTCGACGCCGTCGCCTCGATGATCTATCTCGACTACTCGCGGCGCGAGGGGGAGTGGATCCCCAACCAGCACGGCGGGCGCGAGAACCTGGAGGCGATCGCCTTCCTGCGCTCGCTCAACGAGCGGCTCTACGCCGACTTCCCCGACGTGCAGACGATCGCCGAGGAGTCGACGGCCTGGCCGATGGTCTCTCGCCCGGTGTACCTCGGCGGCCTCGGCTTCGGCTTCAAGTGGGACATGGGGTGGATGCACGACACCCTCGACTACTTCACCAAGGATCCGGTGCACCGCAAGTTCCACCACAACCTCCTCACCTTCCGCACCATCTATGCCTGGAGCGAGAGCTTCGTGCTGCCGATCTCGCACGACGAGGTGGTGCACGGCAAGGGCTCGCTGCTGCAGAAGATGCCTGGGGACGCCTGGCAGAGGTTCGCCAACCTGCGGCTGCTCTACGCCTACATGGTGGCCCAGCCGGGCAAGAAGCTGCTCTTCATGGGCGCCGAGCTGGGCTCCTGGCGCGAGTGGAGCCACGACGCGAGCCTCGACTGGCACCTGGCGGGAGAGCCGCTCCCCGCCGGCCTCGCGCGGTTCTTGGGCGACGTCCTGAAGCTCTATCGCGACGAGCCGGCGCTCCACCAGCTCGACGCCGAGCCGCGCGGCTTCGAGTGGATCGACTGCAGCGACGCGCTCGACAGCGTGCTGGCGATCCTCCGCCGCGGCGACGAGGAGAAGGAATCCGTGCTCGCGGTGCTCAACTTCACCCCCGTCCTGCGCACCAACTACCGCATCGGCGCGCCGCGCGGCGGCTACTGGCGCGAGATCCTCAACAGCGACGCGCCGGTCTACGGCGGCGGCGGCCAGGGCAACTACGGCGGCGTCGAGGCCGCGCCGCTGCCCCTCCACGGCCGCACCCACTCGCTGACGCTCACCCTGCCGCCGCTGGGCGCGGTGTTCCTCAAGCGGGTCGAGTAGAAGAGGGCGGGCCTATGCCGGGCCGCGGGCGCGCCGTGGAGCCGGGCCGCGGCGTCCGAGGCGGGCGTCGCGGCGGCGCTCCTGCCGCCGGCGGATGGCCGACGTCGCCCAGGAGCAGATGGGGCAGGCGTCGAAGTCGTGGCGGAGGGCGGGGCAGTACCGGCGGCCGAAGTAGATGATCTGGAGGTGGACCTTCCCCCAGCTCTCCTCGGGGAACAGGCGCTTGAGGTCGCGCTCGGTCTGCTCGACGCTCTTGCCGGACGACAGCCCCCAGCGCGCCGCCAGGCGATGGATGTGGGTGTCGACGGCGAAGGCGGGCTCGCCAAACGCCTGGTTCATCACCACCGACGCCGTCTTGTGGCCGACGCCGGGGAGGGCTTCGAGAGCCTCGAACGTCCGCGGCACCTTCCCTCCGTGCTCCTCGACGAGGATCTCGGACAGGCGCTTGAGATTCTTCGCCTTGCCGCGGGTGAGGCCGATCCGGCGGATGAGCGCCGCGATCTCCTCGACCGGGAGCCGCGCCATCTTCGCCGGAGTGCCGGCGCGGGCGAAGAGCGCCGGGGTGACCTCGTTGACCAGCTTGTCGGTCGTCTGCGCGGAGAGCACCACGGCGACCAGCAGAGTAAAAGGGTCTACGTGGGCGAGCGGAATGTCGACCTGAGGGAACAGCCGGTCGAGGATCGCGGCGATCTTCTCGGCCTTCTCGCGGCGGGTCACTGGGCGGACCGTATCAAGAGCGCGCGGTCGAGGCTAGACTCGGGCTCATGAGCCGTTCCATCTGCGTCCACGGCCACTTCTATCAGCCGCCGCGGGAGAACCCCTGGCTGGAGGCGGTGGAGACCCAGGATTCGGCGCAGCCCGACCACGACTGGAACGCGCGCATCACCGTCCAGTGCTACGCGCCGAACGCCGCCGCCCGCATCCTCGACGGCGAGGGGCGGATCGAGCGCATCGTCAACAATTACAGCCGCATCAGCTTCGACTTCGGGCCGACGCTCCTCTCCTGGCTGGAGAGCGAGCGGCCCGCCGTCTACGCCGCCGTGCTGGCGGCGGACCGCGAGAGCCGGGAGCGCTTCTCCGGGCACGGCTCGGCGCTGGCGCAGGGGTACAACCACATCATCCTGCCGCTCGCCAACCGGCGCGACAAGCGGACCCAGATCCTCTGGGGGCTCGCCGACTTCGAACGTCGCTTCGAGCGGAAAGCCGAGGGGATGTGGCTCCCCGAGACGGCGGTCG
>DATBQN010000079.1:0-5422 GCA_036560825.1 Thermoanaerobaculia bacterium | reverse complement strand
GCCCACCGCGGCTACTCTCTCCGCAGAGCGTCGGCGGGATCGACCCGAGTGGCGTTGCGGGCGGGCACGTAGCTGGCGAGGATGGCGACCTGGAGGAGAAACATCGGGGCGGTGACGAAAATCCAGGGGTCGGCTGCGGTCACGCCATAGAGCAGGCTCGAGGCGAGGCGACCCATGGCGAGAGCGGTCGGCACGCCGATCGCGATGCCCAGGATGGAGAGGACGAGCGCCTGGCGCAGCACCATCCCGAGGACCTTCCCCGGCGAGGCGCCGAGCGCCATGCGCACGCCGATCTCGTTGGTTCGCCGGCTCACCGTGTAGGAGATGAGGCCGTAGAGGCCGACCGTGGCGAGGAGCAGGGCGAGGGTGGCAAAACCGCCGAGGACCGAGGCTACGAGCCGGCGCCTGGCGAGCTCGGCGCCGACGATCTCCTCCATGCTCCTGATCTCGTGGAGGGGCAGGTCGGGGTCGATGGCGAGGACCTCGTGACGCAGCCAGGCGGCGAGGGCGAGCGGATCGGAGCCGCTGCGCACCACCACCGCCATCCCCGGCCACTGGGGCTGGAACCAGAGCGGCGGCTGGCGCAAGGGCACGTAGAGCTCGACCTGCGCCTCGGCGTCCAAGTGGGAGTGGCGAACGTGGCGGACGACCCCCACGATCTGGCGCCACTTGGGCTCGGGGGCAGCCGGCGTGCCGCCGAACTCGAAGGCCACGAGCTGGCCGACCGGGCTCCTTCCCGGCCAGAAGCCGTCGGCCAGGGTCTCGTCGACGATGGCGACCGGCCGGGTCTCCTCACGGTCGCGCGCGTCGAAGGCGCGCCCGCGGAGCAGCGGCACGCGCATGGCGTCGAAGTATCCCGGGCTCACCGCCTGGTAGACGGTGAAGATGGCCTTGTCGGGAGCGGGTATCGGCATCCCTTTCGCGAGCACCCACGATTGCGGGGCACGCTCGGTCAGCGGGAGCAGGCTGGAGACCGCGGCCGTGCGGACGCCGGGAACGGCGGACATCTGCGACAACAGCCGCTCGTAGAAGCCGACCCACTGGCTGCGCTCGGAGTACTTGTGGATGGGGAGGTCGACCCGTGCGGTGAGGACGTTGTCCGGCGCGAAGCCGGGGTCGACCTCCTTGAGGTTCAGGAAGCTGCGGATGAAGAGCGCCGCGCCGACGAGGAGGATGAGGGCGAGGCCCACTTCGGCGACCACCAGAGCCGTGCGCATCCGCGCCTGCCCGCCGGAGGAAAAACCCCGTTCGGTCAACGCCTGCTGGAGGTCGGGGCGTGCGGTCTCGAGCGCCGGGAAGAGGCCGGCGAGCAGGCTCGTGAACAGGCAGACTGCGAGCATGAAGCCCAAGGCCCGGCCGTCGAAGCGGATCTCGGTGACGCCCGGCATGTCGCCGGGGAGCATGGCGACCAGGAGGTGCAAGCCGAGGAGAGCCAGGAGCAGGCCGAGGAGCCCGGCGACGACCACCAGCGACGCGCTCTCGGTGAGGAGCTGGCCGACGAGGCGCGGCCGGCTCGCGCCGAGGATCGCGCGCAGGGCGATCTCGCGCCGGCGCGCCGAGGCGTGGGCGAGGAGCAGGGCCGCGACGTTGACGCAGGCGATGAGCAGGACGCAGGCGACCGCCGCCATGAGGACCAGGAGCGCGGGGCGAAAGGCCTTGACCTCCTCGTCGTGCAGGCCCTTCACGGCGATGCCGAAGCCGGCGTTGGTCTCCGGATAGCGCATGGCGAGCTGCCGGGCGACGGTCGCCATCGCGGCCTGGGCCTGCGCGCGGCTGACCCCTCTCCTCAACCGGGCGATGCCGAAGATCCCCGCCCGATGACCGCGGTTCTTCATCAGCTGGTCGGCGTCGAGCCACAAGGGGATCCACACGTCGGTCTCGGCGGTCGGAAAGCGGAAGCTCGCGGGGACGACGCCGATCACCGTGTAGGGCTCGCCGTCGAGCTTGAGCACTCGGCCGATGGCCTGCGGATCGGCGCCCAGCAGGCCGCGCCACAGACGGTGGGAGACGACGACGACCGGCGCTCCGCCGGGCCTGTCCTCCGGCGGGCCGAAGAGACGCCCGAGCAGCGGGCGCGTCCCCAGGGCTGCCAGAGCGCCGGCCGAGATCTGTTGACCGCGCACGCGCACCGGCTGGTCGAGCCCGGTGAGGTTGAAGCTCACCTCCCGATAGCCACCGATCGACTCGAAGGCGTGGCCCTGCTCGATCCAGTCGCGCAGGTTCAAGAGCGAAACCGAGGCGCGCTCGATGCGGTCCGTCGTCTCCCAGAGCAGGACCAGCCGCTCGGGCTCGGGGTAGGGCAGAGGGCGCGACAGGAGAGCGTCGGCGACGCTGAAGATCGTCGTGTTGGCCCCGATCGCCAAGGCCAGCGTCGCCACGGCCAGGGCGGTCGGTCCGGGGTTCTTCCCGAGGACGCGGCCGGCTTGACGCAGGTCTCTGAGCAAGCTCCCTGTCATGGGGACACCTCCGCCGCCGAGGCCTGCCCTGGCCTTTCCGCTCGGCCAGCTGACACGAATCGACGCAGCAGCTTACCTCCTATCCGATCTGGCTGCCGCGCGTCCCCGGAGCTGGGGTACAGTCCCACCAGCCTTCGTGGATTAGCGGATCGATGAGGGAAGAGACGATTTCTTCGCGGCCGCGCGCGGGCGGCAGGGTGAATCTCTCCGCGCTCGGCTGGTGGACGATGAACGCCCTTCAAGCGGCGTTCGCCGTGCTGTGGAGCGCGCTCTGGATCTCGCTCGCGCTCCTCGCGAGCGCGCTGACGCGGGGGCCGCGGACGGCCCTCGCCATGGCCCGCCGCATCTGGGCGCCGGGTCTCCTGTGGGCCGGCCGGGTGAGGCTGGAGGTCCACGGGCGGGAGCGCGTGGACTTCGCGCAGCCCCATTTCTTCGCCTCCAACCACCTCTCCTGGATGGACATCCCGAGCCTCTTCACGGCGCTCCCCGCGCCGCTCCTCTTCGTCGGCAAGCGGGAGCTCGCGCGGGTGCCGTTCCTCGGCTGGTACATGGCGGCCACGGGCATGGTCTTCGTCGACCGCGGCCGCGGCGTCGGCGCCGCGCGCAGCGTGGCCGGCGTCGCCGAGCGGCTGCGCGCCGGGTGGTCCATCCTCTCCTTCCCCGAGGGCACCCGCGCGCGGGACGGGCGCACCCAGCCCTTCAAGAGCGCCGGCTTCCAGGCGGCCATCGAGAGCGGCATCGCGGTCGTGCCGGTCGCCATCGAGGGCGCCGACCGCGTGCTCCCGCCCGACGGCTTCCGCGCCCGGCCGGGGGTCATCCGGGTGATCCTGGGCGAGCCCATCCCCACCGCCGGCCTCGCCCGCGAGGCGCGGGCGGACCTCGCCCGCCGCACCGAGCAGCGCGTGCGCGAGCTCCTCGCCGGCGGTATGCTTGCCGCGAGGGACACCCATGCAGAGCCGCCTCGCCCGTAGACCCTCCCCGATAGGATCCCTCGCCGCCGCCATCCTCTTGATAAGCCTCGGCCTCGCCTCCCGGCCGGCCGGCGCGCAGGACGGCTCGCCCTACGGCGTCGACATCCACTCGCCGACCGGGGCGGAGCTGACGCTCGACCTCGACCGCGTGCAGGCGGCGGGCATCGGCTGGGTGCACGTGGCGGTGATCTGGCCCTACGTCGAGGGGCAGCAGGGGGTCTTCGACTGGAGCGCCTACGACGAGATCGTCGCGGCGGCGCAGGCGCGGCACCTCGGCATCCTGGCGACGATCCTCTACACGCCGGCCTGGGCGACCGCGGCGCCGACCTGGATCGGGGTGCCCGACCAGGGCGCCTGGGCGAATTTCTGCCGCGCCGCCGCGGCGCGCTACAAGGGCTCGATCCGCTACTGGGGGCTGTGGAACGAGCCCAACCTCGCCGAGTTCTGGGAGGGCAGCCGCCAGCAGTACATCGACGTCATCCTCAAGGCCGGGGCGGACGCCATCCACGCCGGCAACCCCGACGCGCAGGTGGGCGGCCCGGCGCTGGCGCACCTCACCAGCGCCAAGTGGTACGACTGGCTGACCGACGTCCTCGCCAAGGCCGGCGACCGCCTCGACTTCGTCACCCACCACGTCTACGACTCGAGCGGCAACGGCGGCGTCACCTCGAAGCTCAACGACTCGACCGTCTTCGGCGGCACTCCCGGCCTCTGGGGCCTGGTGGCGCCGTCGGTGCGCGAGGTGCTCGAGAACTCGAGCTGGTTCGGCCGCCCGTTCTGGCTCACCGAGACCGGCTGGCAGACCTCGGAGGTGGGGGAGTCGCGCCAGGCGCAGTACTACACCGGGTTCCTCGACGACTGGTTCACCGGCCAGCACCGCCAGGACTGGATCGCCAAGGTCTTCTTCTACGAGATCAAGGATCCGGCGTCCGGCACCCCGACCTGGGGCCTGCTGAAGCCCGACGGCACGCCCAAGATGTGCTACGCCGCCTACCGGGACTTCATCGCCGGCCGGCAGCCCCCGCCGCCCCCGCCACCGCCCCCACCGGCTCAAACCGACGGCGCCACGCTCGTCGCCTCCGACATCCCCAACACCATGGAGGCGGGCCAGGCGATCGCCGTCTCGCTGACCTTCAAGAACACCGGCTCGACGGCCTGGACCGCGGGCGCCAACTACAAGCTGGGCGCGCCGGGCGACACCGACCCCTTCGCGCCCGCCCGGCAGCTCCTCGCCGCCGGTGAGTCGATCGCTCCCGGCGCGCAGCGGACCTTCACCTTCCCCTACACCGCGCCGCTCGCGCCGGGCAGCTACGCGACGCACTGGCAGATGCTGCGCGAGGGCGTCGCCTGGTTCGGCGGCGAGCTCACCCAGACGGTCGCCGTCAACCCGGCGCCGGCCCCCGTGGACCGCACGCTCGAGCTCTTCGGCCGCCGCTTCTCGGTGGCCGTCTCCTGGCTCGACCCGGCGAGCGGCCACGCCGGCTTCGGCCGCGCCGTGCCGGGATCGGACGAGACCGGCTCGTTCTGGTTTTTCTCGGCGGCGAACCTCGAGCTGGTGGTCAAGGCGCTCGACGGACGGGCGGTCAACGGCCACTACTGGCTCTTCTACGGCGCGCTCTCCGACGTCGAGTACTGGGTGACGGTCACCGACCTCGCGACCGGCGCGGTGAAGACCTACCATAACCCGCACGGCAACCTCTGCGGGCGCGGCGACACCTCCGCCTTCTCGGACGCGCCGGCGACGAAGAGCGCAGCCCTCGCTTTGCCTGGTACTGCGGTCGACGGCCCGGCGAGCCCGGCGGGGCTGGCGGGGGAGGGCGCGTGGATCGCGGTACCCCTGCCGGAGACGGGAGCGCCCGTGGGCTTCGCCTCCGCGGCCGCCGCGACCTGCGCCGCGGGCCCCCAGGACCTCTGCCTGCTCGGCGATCGGTTCCGCGTCAGCGTCCGCTGGCACACGCCGCAGGGCGCCAGCGGCGACGGCCAGGCGACGCCGGT
>DATBQN010000078.1:0-10148 GCA_036560825.1 Thermoanaerobaculia bacterium | reverse complement strand
AACTGCGGCTCGGAGTAGAGCTGATTGGCCGTCGGCTCGTGCGGGAAGAGCGGGTGGAGACGGGCGTAGTGGAAGACGTCGACCGGCTCGGTGCCGTTCAGCGACGGCTTGATGTAGAGGAGGAGCCCGTCCGGCACCTCGCCGCCCTCGACCCCGTCGACGCAGGAGTAGCAGATGCGGGCGAGGGCGCAGTAAGGCTGCGTGGAGTGGGCGGCCGCGCGGTGCTCCTCGACGTCGTAGGTCTCACCGTCCGGCCGCCGCGCGCGCAGGAGGATCTTCTCGAAGCGAATGGGCACCCCGAGGTCGACGCGGATCTTGGAGACGGCGTTGCCGAGGTCCTCGAAGGTGAACGCGGGGTCCTCGCCGGCGTCCGAGACGACGATGAAATGGCAGCGGCGGAGGATCATCTCGTAGAGGGCGAGGTTCTCGAAGTGCCCGCCGTCCGAGAGGTAGACGTACGGGTGCCGTGAGTCGGTGAGCCCGAAGGCCTCGGCGAAGAGCGGTAGCGGGGCAAAGCGGGGGCCCTGGGTGGCATAGGTGTGGTCGCCGGCCGGGCCGGGGTTCCCCAGCCACCAGCCCAGCCGCACGTTGAAGAGGGCGAGCAGGAAGGTGACGACGGGCGACGAGTGGTAGCCCATGTTGGGGCTGGCGGCGGCGCCGGAGATGGCGAGCGCGGTGCCGAGCGAGAGGGCGACGTCCTTCTTCCGATGGCGGCCGTACTCCGCCGCGTCGCGGTAGCCCAGGCGGAAGCTCCCGGCGTGCAGCGGCGAGGCGGTGAAGGTCTCGGCCTTGCGGTCCTGCCAGGCGAGATTCTTGCCGGCGACCAGGTTGAGCGCCATGTTGACGACGTGGAACGGGCGGTTGCCGCGCAGCGACTTCATCTGCAAGTTGTCCTCGTCGTCGAAGCCGGTGAACGGGTTCGGCCGCCGCCCGCCGCCGCGCGACGCGCCCAGGTAGGCTCGGATGAGGCGGTCGCGGTAGGCGGCGTGGAGGGAGAAGCGGTTGATGTCGACGAAGAAGCCCATCACCGCGCCGACCGCCACGAAGAGGGCGAGCACGGCGACGACCGGCTTCCACGGCGAGTCGTAGACGACGCTCAGGAGCCACCACCCGGAGCCGCGAGGGACGCCGGGGAGGGGCGGCCAGGCGGAGCCCGGGAACCAGGTCTCCGTCAGCCAGCGGATGGAGAGCGTCGTCCCCAGGGAGATCCCTACCAGGATGGACACGGCGAAGACCGGCGCCGCGAGGACGAGGAGCTTGTCGAGGAGGCTCGAGGTGAGGTCCTGAGTCCCCTCCTGCTGCTGCTGCGAGCCCTTGGTCCGCGAGCTCCGCCCGAGGTAGAGCGTCACCAGGCCCGAGACGCTGCCGATCGAGGTGATCCAGGCCACCGCGCGCAGCACGGCGACCGGCCCGAGGATGACGATGACGGCGGAGGCGGCGCGGAGGCCAACGGCGATGAGGACCCAGGCGCCGCAGCGCGCCAGCCACTCGCGGTCGGCGTCGGTCGTGAAGTAGCTCGCCAGGCCGACGAAGAGCGTCGCGGCGAGGAGGAACAGGAAGAGCAGCAGGGGCGCCGCGAAGCAGACGTAGAGCTCGGTGGCGATACCGCCGCGGACCGCCGGGAAGAGGCGCGAGAAGGCGAGCCACGCCATGGCGCCGCCGAGCGCCCCGGTGAGCACGGTGACGAGGAACTCCCCCAGCGCGTACTTCCGCACCCAGAGCCGCGAGAGGAGGAAGCCGCCGACGTGGAGGAGGACGCCGAACAGGGTGAACGCCGCGAAAGGAGAGGCCTCCCAGCCGAGGACGGCGAACCGCAGCCCGGCGAGCGGCGTGCCGCGGCTCCGCACCCAGGCCCAGTAGAGGGTGATGAGGATCGCCATCAGGGCGAGGGGCAGCAGGCAGAGGACGAGGAACCATCCCTGGCTGCGCAGCCGGCGGGGGAAGACGCCGGCCGCGCCGAGGCTCGGGCGGTTGGCGATGATGTAGGCGATCGAGCAGGAGCCGAAGACGACGGCGGCCCAGAAGACCGCCGGCAGGACCGTCCCCTCCCCCTCCTGGAACCAGGGCCGCGTCCCCAGCCGGACGAGGATGACGCTCAGGCGGGGGACCATCAGCGCCGCGGCGAGGAGCGGCAGGAGGACGAGCCAGTTCAGCAGCAGGTTGCGCAGGAAGATCGCGAAGAGAGTCCAGGTGTCGGCGGAGAGGAGGCCCAGCTTGGGGCTCATGTAGCGGCTGTAGCTGCGCAGGTAGCGGAGCGGCTCCGGCTCCGGGTCGAGCGGCGAGCCGGGCAGGCTGCTGAGCTGCGACTCCACCCCCTCGATGGCGCGCTGCCGGTCCTCGCCGGGGAGCTCCCGCAGGCGGCTGATCCACGCCGTCAGCCAGCTTCCCAGGTAGCCGCCGCCCGAGACCGTCGACAGGTAGTCGAAGCGGTCGAGCATGCGATGGCGGGCGAGCCCCTGGACGAGGCCGAGGCCGAAGGTGGCGCTGCGGATGCCGCCGCCCGAGAAGCAGAGCGCCGAGCGCTGCACGCCGTGGCGATGGAGCCAGGCGTAGAAATCTTTGACCATCGCGGCGTCGAGCCGCCCGGCGAGATCGTCGGGGTCGGGGTCGGCCGCGCGCGAAGTGTCGGCGTTTTGGGCGGCGGCGAGATCCCTCGCGTAGCCGGCGCGACGCCGCGCGAACTCCTCCTCGGGAAAGAGCGGCTGAATATCCTGGCTCCGGTACTCCGCGACCAGGACCTCGTAGAGCAGGACCGCCGGGCTGGGCATTGCCCACCTCCTGTCGGCGCGGCGTTTCTTGTAGCGGCTGAGACCATGATAGACGGTCCCTCGACCGCGGGGCAACGCTCGTGCAGCCGGGAATTTGATATAGCCTCGCGATCGAGCCTTCTCGCGAACTTTTGGGCCGGCGCGTGAACCGCGGAAAAACCACTCGGAGGATCATCCCCGTGACCCTCCTCTACGCTGCGGCGCTGGCGGCGCTGACGGCGATGGCGGCCTGCTCCCGCGCCGGCGACGGCGTGGTCGACGCCGCCAGGGCGGCGGGCAAGACCGCGGCCGACTTCCCGCAGACCGCCGTCGACTACTTCCACGACATGGACGGCGGCATCGCGCTGACGCCGGACGAGATCAAGGGGCGCGATACCTGGATGCTGTGGACGGCGGGCGACGAGGGCTTCTGGGACCACATGGCGAGCCACAGCCTCGGCGCCTTCGACCTGCTCAAGGTCCTCGACAGCCGCGGGCGCGGGCGCCGCTTCCATACCTATGGGCTGATGAACGATCCCGGCTTCCGCCAGGCCGCCCGGCCCGACCCCTTCGGGCTCTGGCTGGACGAGCGGACGGCGCCGCCCGAGCCCTTCGACGAGGCGGTCTACGGCCGCGCCTCGGGCATCGTGGGGCTGCGCCTCTATCCCAACCCGGGCTTCGACGGCGCCGCGCGCGCGCGCTGGGATCCGCGGCGGTTCTACGGCGACCCGCGCTACTACGAGGACCCCGCGCTGGTGCGCCCCTACCGCGTGGGGATGGCCTGCGCCTTCTGCCACGTCGGCCCCCACCCCCTCCATCCGCCCGCCGATCCCGAGCGCCCGGCCTGGTCGAACCTCTCCACCCACGTCGGGGCGCAGTACTTCCGCGCCGGAGCGATCTTCGCCAACCAGCTCGAGCCGGACAACTTCATCTGGCAGCTCTTCAACGCCTATCCGCCGGGCACCGTCGACACCTCGGAGATCGCCACCGACAACATCCTCAACCCGCGCACCATGAACGCCATCTACAGCGTCGGTCCGCGCCTCGCCGAGGCCCACCTGGAGACCATGGCCGGCGGCGCCCTCGCCCTGCGGGAGGTGCGGGCGAAGGGGAAGCGCTTCGCGGTCCCCCGCGTCCTCAAGGACGGGGCGGACTCGGTCGGCATCGAGGGCGCCTTGAGCCGGGTCTACCTGAGCATCGGCGAGTTTCACGAGGAGTGGCTGCGCCACTTCGTCCCGCTCGTCGGCGGCAGGCGGCAGACGCCGATCGACGTGGGGCTGATGCAGCGGAGCTCGACCTACTGGCTGGCCACCCAGGACCGCGTGGCGAACGTGGCGGCGTTCTTCCTCAAGGCGGCGCTGCCCCACCGCCTGGCCGACGCACCCGGCGGCGCCGCCTATCTCACCCGCGACCCCGCCGTCCTCGCGCGCGGCCGGGCCGTCTTCGCCGAGCGCTGCGCCGGCTGCCACTCGAGCAAGCAGCCGCCGGAGGCCATCCGGCCGGGCACTCCCGAATACCTCGCCTGGATGCGCCGGGCGGTCGAGGACCCCGGCTTCCTCGACGGCAACTACCTCTCGACCGAGGTGCGCTACCCGGTCAACCGCGTGGGCACCAACGCCTGCGCCGCGCTGGCGAGCAACGCCGTGCGCGGGCACGTCTGGGACGACTTCAGCTCGGAGACCTACAAGACCCTCCCGGCGGTGGGCTCGATCGAGGTGCAGAACCCCGTCGACGGCACCCGCTCGAAGTTCGACCTGCCGGGGGGAGGGCGCGGCTATCTGCGGCCACCCACCCTCGTCAGCCTGTGGGCCTCGGCCCCCTTCCTCCACAACAACTCGGTGGGGACGTTCACCGGCGACCCCTCGGTCGCCGGGCGCCTGGCGGCCTTCGACGACGCCATCGGCAAGCTGCTGTGGCCGGAGCGGCGCGCCGCCGACACCTGCGCGGCGACCTGGGGGATGCCCTTCTGCGGCCCGGTCTATCGGACCACCCGGGAGAGCTGGCTGGTCGTCCATCGGGCGTTCCTGCCCGAGCTCCTCCGTCCCTTGCTTAACGGGGATGAGCTGCGCATCGGCCCGATCCCCAAGGGGACGCCCATCGGCCTGCTGGCGAGCCTCGACCTCGAGGTGGAGGCGAAGGACCTGCCGGGCCTCCTCGCCCTCCTCGTCCGCCTCAAGAACGACCTCCTCGCGATCGAGCGCCAGCACCTCGACGAGCGGCAGAGCGCCGAGCGGCTGAAAGACCTGGTGCCCGCGCTCCTCGCCCACAGCAACTGCCCCGACCTCACGGTCGACCACGGGCACACCTTCGGCAGCGACCTCGCCGACGCGGACAAGCGGGCGCTGATCGAGTTCCTGAAGACTCTATGAACGGACGGCCGGAGCACGAGTTCATCGTCGTCGGCTCGGGCGCCGGCGGCGGCCCCCTGGCGGCCAACCTCGCCAAGGCGGGCTTCACGGTGCTGTTGCTCGAAGCCGGCGAGGACGACGCCGACGACTACAACTGCCAGGTCCCCTGCTTCCACGCCTTCGCCTCGGAGGACGAGCGGCTGCGCTGGGACTTCTTCGTGCGGCACTACGAGAGCGACGAGCGGCAGCGCCGCGACCCCAAGTTCGTCCCCGCGCGCGGCGGCGTCCTCTATCCCCGCGCCGGCACGCTCGGCGGCTGCACCGTCCACAACGCCATGATCACCCTCTATCCCCACAACAGCGACTGGGACCACATAGCCGAGCTCACCGGCGATCCGTCCTGGCAGAGCGAGCGCATGCGGGGCTACTTCGAGCGGTTGGAGAAGTGCGAGTACCAGCGCCTGCGGGAGCTCGCTGACCGGCTCCTCGGCGTCGACCCCTCGCGCCACGGCTTCGACGGCTGGCTGACCACCAACGTGGCGGATCCCAACATGGTCTTCCCGGACAGCCAGCTCCGGCAGCTCATCGGAGACTCGGTCAGGGCCGCCATGCGCGAGCTCGACCTGCCGCTCGAGGAGGCGCTCGAGGACGCGATCACCGCCCTCGACCCCAACGACTGGCGCCTCGTCCAGCGGAGCGCCGAGGGCATCCGGCAGACGCCGCTCGCCACCCACGGGGGCCGGCGCATCGGCCCCCGCGAGTACCTCAGGCAGGTCGAGAGGGCCCATCCCGACCGCCTGCACATCCGCACCGGCGCCCTCGCCACCCGCGTCCTGCTCGACGAGAACCAACGCGCCCTGGGCGTCGAGTACCGGGTCGGGCGGAAGCTCTACCGCGCCGCCGCCGGCCATGCTTCAGATCAAGGTGCCGGCGAGGTGATGCAGGCGTACGCCTCGCGCGAGGTCATCCTGGCGGGGGGCGCCTTCAACTCGCCGCAGCTCCTCATGCTCTCCGGCATCGGCCCCAAGGATCACCTGGCGAGCCGCGGCATCCCCGTGCGGGTCGATCTCCCGGGCGTCGGCCAGAACCTCCAGGACCGCTACGAGATCGGCGTCGTCAACCGCGTGAAGGCGGACTTCGGTCTGCTCAAGGACGCCACCTTCGACGCCCCGGCCGCGGGCGCCGCCCCCGATCCGGTCTTCGCGCAGTGGCTCGCGGGCAAGGGGGTCTACACCACCAACGGCGCGGTGATCAGCGTCATCACGCGCGCGGCGAGGAGCCGGCCCGAGCCCGACCTCTTCCTCTTCGGCCTGGCGGGCCTCTTCAAAGGGTACTTCCCGGGCTATTCGAAGCTCTTCCGCGAGCACAAGGACTACTTCACCTGGGGGATCCTCAAGGCGCACACCAACAACACCGCCGGGCAGGTGACGCTCCGCTCGAGCGACCCGCTGGAGGTGCCGCAGATCGACTTCCGCTACTTCGACGAGGGCAACGACGCGAGCGGCGACGACCTGGAGTCGGTGGTCCACGGCATCGAGCTGGCGCGGCGGATGACGCGGGGGGTGCGCTCGCTGATCGAGGCGGAGGAGCTGCCGGGCGAGGCCCTGCAGACGCGCGACGAGCTGCGCCAGTTCGTCAAGGACAACGCCTGGGGCCACCACGCGTCGTGCACCAACCGGATGGGCCCGGCGGGCGACCGCATGGCCGTCGTCGACAGCTCCTTCCGGGTCTACGGCATCCGCGGCCTGCGGGTGGTCGACGCCTCGGTCTTCCCGCGCATCCCCGGGTTCTTCATCGTCACCCCCACCTACATGATCAGCGAGAAGGCGAGCGACGTGATCGCCGCCGACGCCCGGCGCTGACAGCCGTATCCCGCAAACTGACCCAGCTACAGCGTCTTCAGGTACTCGAGGAGATCGTCCTTGTCCGCCGCCGGGAGCGCCGTACCGTAGAGATGGCCGCCGTTGCCGTTGCCGCGCTGCCGGGTGTCGAGGAGGAAGAACTTGTGCCCCTTCTCCTCGGCGACCGTCGAGAGATAGCCCAGGTTCGCGGCGTCGATCACGTCGTAGCCGCGATAGAACGTCCGCGGCCGGCGCTCGACGGGCTCGAGGAGGTCGCGCACCGTGGGCACCGACCCGTTGTGCAGGTAGGGCCCGCGCAGCCAGAGGCCGTCGAGCTGCACGGCGATGTAGCCCTGGGTCTTGATCATCGGGGTGCGCCGGATGCCCAGCGAGGCGACCTTGGCGTTGGCGCCGTCCGCCGCCGCCTTGGTCCAGGCGTCGAGGCGCTCGCGGTCGGTGCCGATCTCCGCGATGGGGATCACCGTGCCCAGGCGGTTGTCGCGGCCGGGGGCGTGGCAGGCGGCGCACTGGGCCTCGAACACCGCCTTGCCGCGCGCCGCCTTCGGCGCGTCGATGGGCAGCGGGAACGGCGGCGGGGTGAACTTCCGCAGCCAGTCGAGGAGCTCCGGGATGCGGCGGTTGAAGAACGGCGTGTTGGTCGCCCCGATGCCCAGCGCCGAGTCGATGAGCACCGAGCGGAACGAGGTCGTCGCCCCGTCGAGGTTCATCAGCATGGTGTGCGCGGGGACGGGGTCGGGCGTCTTCTCGTCCCACGTCCGCCCCGCCTGCTCGCGGGCCGAAAGGTGCCAGATGGCCGGGAAGTCAGTGTTGTCGATGGTGCCGTCGTCGTGCCCCGCGAGGAGGACGAATTTGGTCAGGTTCATCGGCGCGTCGCGGCCCGGGCCCCAGGCCGGCCGCCGGGAAGCGAAGGAGAAGACCTTGCCCTGGTCGAGCAGGGCCTGCCGGGTGCGCGGGATGAGCGCGAAGCGGTAGAGCAGGCGGTCGAGGGGGGAGAGCTTGGTCACCAGGTCGATCTCGGCCAGCAGGTCGTCGGCGTTGAAGCGCGGGTCGCCGGCGCAGTGCATGAAGAAGTTGATCAGCCCCTGGATGTCGGCGGTGTGGCCGGGGCCGGCGGGGACGACCTTCGGCACCTCGTCCTCCCGCGTGCGGTAGGAGGTGGAGTGGCAGATGGCGCAGTTCTGGCCCACGCGGACGAAGCCGACCGTCTTCTTCGAGAAGCCGGCCGGCATCTCCTTGCCCTCCTCCCACGGCAACCCGAGGGAGGCGTAGCCGCCCGGTCCCGGCAGGTACTCCGGGAACATCCGCGGCAGCACCAGCCAGATCCAGTAGGGCATGCCCTGGGTGCCCTCGCCGCCCATCGATCCATAGAGGAAGTCGTCGCGCTGGTCGGCGGTGATCCAGGCCGGCTGGGGCACGTCGCGGAAGAGCTTGTACCAGGCGGTGAAGGCGACGATCGCGCCGAGCGCCACGAGGACGGCGACGACGATGAGGATCTTCCGCTTCTTGCGCGCGTCCATGGCAGCTCCTCGCCCGATCAGAAGGTCTTGAGGTACTCGAGCAGGGCCCGCTTCTGCTCCGGCGGGAGGTAGGTGCCGAAGGCCTCGCCGTCGTGGCCGGCGTTGCCGTTGCCGGGCTTCGCGGTGTCGAGGGCGAAGAGGGCGCGCCCGTCCTCGACCGGGACGGTGGCGACGAAGCCGACGTTCTCCGCGTCGTAGACGTCGCCGCCGCGGTAGAAGAGCTTGCTGCGCGCCGCCGCCGGCTCCAGCAGCTCGCGCAGGTTGGGGACCGAGCCGTTGTGGAGGTAGGGCGCGCGCAGCCAGAGCCCGTCGAGCGGCGCGTTGGCGTAGCCGTAGGTCTTGCGGTAGCGGGTGAAGCGCTGGGGGTAGGGCGCGTCGAAGCCCCAGTCCTTCTCGTACCCGGCGTAGTTGGTCGACAGGTTGACGGCGAGGAGCCAGGTGAAGGAGTCGAGGCGGTGGCGGTCGGTGCCGATCGCGGCGATCGGCGTCACCTGGCCGACGCGCTCGCCGGGCAGCGGGGGGTTGTGGCTGAACGGCGGCTCGCGGGTGCCGTGGCAGCCGGCGCAGTAGTGGCCGTAGAGCGGCGCGCCGCGTGCCGCGAGCGCGCTGTCGACCGGGTAGGGGTAGGCGGGCGGCCGCGCGGTCTCCAGCCACTTGGCGGTGCGCTCGACGCGCTCGGCGTCGAGCGTCGGCGGGTAGGCGCCGGTGCCGAAGGCGGCGTTCTCGTTGCGCTCGCCGACGCGGTCGTTGTTGCCGTCCCAGTGCAGCCCCATCTTCCGCTCCTGGCGCGGCCCCTGGTTCCAGATCGACGGCAGGTCGGCGTTGCCGGTGAGCTCGGCGGGGTCGGCATTCTGCATCGGGAAGCGGAAGAACGCCTTGTTGGTGCCGAAGGTGTCGACCCGTCCCGGACCCCAGCTCGCGAAGTCGACGAAGCTGGTGCGCTGGGGCAGGCTGAGGAGCTGGTCGCGCATCCGGTAGACGGCGACGTAGCGGAAGATGGCGCGATTGATCAGGTCGGGCTTGCCGACGAGACGGTGAGGATCGTCCTGCATCACCCGGATCTGGTCGAGCAGCCGCTGCGGGGTGAACTTCTGGTCCCGCGCGATCTTTTCGAGGAACTGGCTCCAGGCGCCCATGTCGAAGGTGTTGGCGGGCATGCCGGGGATCACCCGCGGCGGGGCGCCCGGCGCGTCGCGCACCGTGCCGGTGTGGCAGACGGCGCAGTTCAGATAGACCCTCTCGATGCCCTGCACGTTGCGCCTGGACATGCCGACCGGCAGCGCGAAGCGGGGGTCCTCGCCCTTCTCGTAGATCATGCCGAACGAGGCGTAGCCGCGGCCCGGCGTGCGGTCCGGCAGGTACTCGGGGAAGACCTCGGGGAGCGCCACCCAGATCCAGTAGGGGATCCCCATCAGCCGCTCGCCGCCGGTCGAGCCGTACTTGAAGTGCATGGCGTCGTCGGCGTAGTCGATGGGGCGGTCGGTGGTCAGCCGAAGAGCCAGGTAGAGGACGAGCAGCACGACGACCGCGGCGGCCGCGAGGAGGGCGATGCGGACCCACCGGCGCCATCCCGGCGCGGGCGATCCAGCGGGGGCGTTCATGGCATGGCTCCCTCTCGTCGAGGACAGGGCTCAAGCTTACAAGCAGCTAGGCGCCGGCGCGAGCATTTCGTTA
>DATBQN010000077.1:0-11986 GCA_036560825.1 Thermoanaerobaculia bacterium | reverse complement strand
CGAGACGCTGCATCGAATCGGCGACGTCCCAGGGGACGCGATAGACCAGGAGATAGCGCGCCGCCCCCCCGGTGAGCTCGTCCCAGAAGTCGAGCGCCAGGGTGGTCCGCGGGTCTTTCCACCCCCAGGGGCCGCCGGCCGCGGCGCGCCGCGCCAGCAATGCCCGCGCCGGGTCGCAAAACGGCGCGAAGCGCTGGCGGTCGAAGCGCTCGCTCTCGGTCCATCCCCAATCGCGATGGCCCCCGTCGTCCTCGCGGGTGGCGGCGCGGAGCATGCGCCCGTGGAGCTCCACGAAGGCCGCGTCCTCGAAGTAGCCGCGGGGATTGGCGTCATCCGCCGGGATGAGCCGCTCGCCCAGATCGACGCCCGCGGCGCCGATCCACGAGGCGGCGAGCGAGGTGCCGGAGCGGTGCATCCCGGCGACGACGAGCGGGAAAGAGGGGGCGGACGGGCCGCCGCGCGCCATGTCGCTCGGCTCTCAGCTTCCGCGCCGGCGTTCGTAAGGGACGATGTTCTCCCACTCCGAGGCGTCGGAACGGGCGACCACCGCGACGACCGGCTCGGCGTCGCTCAGATTGAACACCTCGTGCGGCACGCCGGGCTCGATGAAGAGGAAGTCGCCGGCACCGTTCTCGACGGCGTGCTCGAGGTCCGGTCCGTACTCGTGCCGCACCCGCCCGGCGAGGATGTAGAGCATGACCTCGAAGCCGACGTGGACGTGGGCGTAGGCGACGCCGCCGGGAGGGATGGTGGCGACGTTCATCGACAGGTGCCGCGCCGGGGTGTTCTTCGCCGAGAGGCCGATCTTGTAGCGGATGTTGTTCCAGCCGCGGCAGGTGTCGCTCGCGCGCACGACGAAGATGCCGTCGCCGGCCTCGACCGCGGCCTTCAGCTCCGCCGGGGAATCGATGGTCTGGGGAAGGGTGCTCTCTGCCATCGCGGTCGCCTCATGGTTGGGGATCGGCGATGAGCATACCTCCACCGCCGCGGCCGTGGGATACTCGCCCCGCTCTCATGGCGCACGAACCCGCCAGCGCTCCCCCGGGCGACTCGGCGCCCGGCCGCGGCACCCTCGTCGCGGCCGGCCTCGCCCTCTTCCTCTTCATCCCTCTCGTGCTCTTCCTCTTCGTGGCCCATCCGGCGCCGGTCGGCCTGTCGCTCGCCGCCGGGGTCGTCCTCATGCTCGGGCACCGTTTCCTCGCCCGTCCCTACATGCGCCGCGCCCTGGCCGCCAAGTGCCTGTGGTGCAATCGGATGCTCCTGCCGCCGGCGAGCGCGATCGCGCCCGGCGAGAGCCTCGAGATCCGCGCCGGCGGCGAGGTCGCGACGGCCCGCTTCTGCGCCGGCCATCGCGCCCCCACCCTGCGCTTTCTCAGCTTCCTCGAGGCTTGGGCCTGGCCCATCCGCGCCGGGATCTTCCTCCCCCTGCTGCTGCTCCTGGGGGCGCTGACGGCGGCCGCCCTCGGCCGCGCCGTGCCCCTGGCCACCGCGACCGACCTCTTCCGATTGATCGTCGGGGTGACGGTCAACGTCGCGGCCTGGGGCTACCTCGCGCGCGGCACCGGCGAGGACGACCGACCGGTGCGGGTCCCCTTCCCCCTCCACAACTTCACGCTCCTGGGGATCCGCACGCTCCTCTGGATCTTCCGCCTGGTCGGGATCTGGTGGATCGTCCTGGCGCTGCTGCACCTGCTGGGACGATGAAGACCAGGCGATGTGCCCCCGGCAGAGCCAGCCTAGAAACCGGGGATGTGAAGGTGAAGCAAAAGGTCCAGCAGGCCGAGATTTGCTCGCCCACCCATACGGCTCGCCGCCACGGCCGCCCCCGTGGGGGGCGGGGGCGGGGGGATGGGATGAGGCACGTAGGACATGGCAGCGACCACGGCCGTGGGGGGCGGGGGCGGGGGCACCGGCTGGAATGGGATTGGCATTCCCCAGCCGGCCACCGTACCGCCCGCGAAGACCAACGCTGCACAGACAAAGAGGGCCTTCTTCTTGCGCATAACCCACCTCAGTTCAGCCAGAAACGCGAGGACGGAATGTCCTGACTCTGGCCGAGAGCATATGCCCTCCAGAGGTCGACGTGCTGCGCCGCCGCCCGTCGCGCCGCGATGGCGAGAGGGGCGGCGGCGAGAAGGAGGCCGGCTCGAAGGCGCTAGCTCTAGGTCCGCGCTCCGGTCGCGGCGCCCTGGAAGATCGCGCCGGCGGCGAAGGCCATCCCCAACAGGGCTCCTCCGACGAATCCCGCTCGCGACAGCAGCCCGAACGAGAGTACCGCAACCCCGAAGGAGACGATCGCGGCGGCGACCAGGGTGCGGTCCAGGGATCGATACGGCGGCGGCGGCGGCGGCGGCGGGTTGACGACGGGGCCAGGATAGGGCATCGCCCTCTGGAGGTAGAGGCTCAAGAAGCCCTGGCCTGCAACGAGGAGGATCGCGCCCCAGACCAGCTCGCCGAGGTAGAAGGCGACGAGCGCCAGCGCGGCCACGGCGATCGCTCCGTAGAGCGGTGCCGGAGGAGGAGGAGGAGGGGCTGGCATCGAGGGATGCGGATCGACCGGCGGAGCCGGATACGCCAACCTTTCCCCACCTCCTTGCTTTCCAGACAAGTCGGCCATCGGAGTCTCCTTTCGATTCGTCGGTACGAGTTCGTGTCGCCTTCAAAGGCGCGTTCGCGCGCAACTCGTTACATCGTCGCCCGGCTATCTCGGATCACCCGCCAGGATGAAGGGAGCCCAGTAGAACGGATGGGCGTAGCGGCCTCTCGCGATCATCGCGAGCTTAGCCTGGCGGAGCGCCTCGTCTTTGTCTTCGCCGCGCACCAGCCGCGCGTAGAAGTCCCGCATGAGCACGGGGGTCGAGGCATCCGACACCAACCAGAGGCTGACCGTCAAGCTGCGCGCCCCAGCATAGAAGAAGGCACGGCTCAATCCGACGAGCCCCTCGCCGGTCACCTCCCTCCCGAGACCGGTCTCGCAGGCCGAGAGCACCACGAGGTCGGCGTTCAACCGCAGCTTCAGGATGTCCGCCATCCTCAGCTTGCCGTCGTCGCCCGGCCCGCTCGGCGCGAGCACCAGGCCGGAGAGCTGCGGGTGCTGCTCGTCGGTCTGCCCATGGACGGCGAAGTGAACTCGGTCCGCCGTTTCCAGGAGTCGGTTTTGCATCACGTTGCCGCGGCTGGCACGCTGATCGAGGTAGAGGGTCACCGCCAGCGAAGGGAAGAGGGAGGCGATCTCTTCGACCTCGCCGTCGACGCCGGGCAGAGGCGCGAGGTCCGGGCCGCGCGCGGCAGCGTGCGACCTCCCGGCCTGGAAAAGGCCCGCGCTCGCCACCGCCGACGGCTCCTTCGCGCCCGCGGCGCCGGAGTAGGCGAAACCGAGGAACCTCGCCCCGGGCCGCGCCTCTCGCCGCTCGCCGCGATCGCGCAGGCCGCGGAGCACGCTCGCCGAGGGCACGTAGGAGATCGTGTGGCCCCTCAGCAGGTACGCCAGCCGGGAGAGCAGCGTAGCTGCCGCGGGCTCCTCGGTGAGGAGGACCTCGAAGGGGAGGAGGTGGAGAGCGCCGTCCGGGACGATGAGCAGGTTCGGCTTCGCGGCGGCTTCTCCCGGCAGGAGCCAGCGAAAGAGCTTTCTCGACGTCGACCGGTAGCGCGCGAGGCGGGCTCCGCTCGGCCGTTCGAGGCTCCGGCGCAGGTCCGCCACGCCTTCCTCGATCTCTTCCGCCGCCGGCAGCGGGTAGGTGACGAGGCCCTTCCGGGTGACGACGAAGAGAAAGGACCGCCGGCCGCCCAGCGAGTACTCGAGCAGGGCCGTGCGCTCGTCGAGCAGGCGCTCGATCTCAGGCGCGCCGAGCGGGGAGGGAGAGCTCGCCGCCGCTCGAGAGTCGAGGCCGAGCTCGACCTCCGCGAGGAGATCGAGCAACCCGCGCGCGTGCGACCGTTCGCTCGCGCCGAGCGCCGCCTCGGCGTACCCCTGCCCCGGCCGCAGGCGATCGAGCTCCATCAGGATGTCGATGTCGAGGTCGTAGAGGCTGCGATGATTGGAAAAGAACGAGACGCGCAGGTCGTTGCTCTTGACCTGGCTGCGCTCGGATTCGACGGTCGCTATGGCCTCGTCGACCTCGCGCCCGGCGGCCGCGAGCTCGCCCCGCAGGAGATGGAGGGTGGCACGCGCCGCGAGGCAGCTCACCAGGATCGACTTTCGCTTCCCGGCGCGCGCCAGCGCGAGAGCCTCGCCGAAGGACCGGTCGGCAGCTCCGGCGTCTCCCAGCACGCGATAGGCGTTGCCGATCTCGAGCCGCGTTTGAGCTTCTTCCGACCGGTCGGAGCCCGCCCGGCGAAGGTCGCGCGACGGCTCCAGGTATTCGAGCGCCTTGCGCGGCTGGCCGGTCTTCAGGTAGAGGTGGCCGAGCCCTTCGAGGGCCAGAGCCTCCAGGTTGGGGAGCCCGCGGAGGCGGCTTTCCGCGAGAGCCTGCTGGTACTCCCCGAGCGCCGCCTCAGTCTCACCTTGGACGAGCAGCACGCGTCCGATGTCGATGCGGGCATTCAGCTGATACTCCTCCGACGCGCCGGTCGAGAGGACTCTCCGATACGAGGCGAGCGCCTGGTCGAGCTCGCCGAGCTCGACGTAAAGGGTGCCGAGGCTGATCAGGCTCGCGGCCCGAGTGACGGGACCAGCCGACAGTCCGGTGAGCAGCGGATCGTTGTAGAAGGTGAGCGCCTTCTGCGGCTCGCCCCGGCGATGGTAGAGCGCCGCCAGGTTCCCGACCACCTGCGTTTCGACCTCGTGGTTGCGCAGGCGGCGGCCCAGAGCGCGCGCGTCGAGGAACAACCGCTCCGCTCGATCGTAATCCCCCTGGAGCTGAGCGACGAGCCCGAGACCGTTCAGCGTATTCGCTTCGCCGTCGAAGTCGCCCGCCCTGCGGCGAAGGCTCAAGGCCCGCCGATACCACTGCGCGGCCTTTCCGAGGTCGATCGCTTCATAGAAATAACCGAGGGTCGACGCCACCTCCCCTTCCTCGGCGAGGTCCCCGACCCGTCTCCAGATCGCGAGAGCCTCGCGGGTTTCGGAGGCGAGGAGCGCCGAGCGGTCCGGTGCGCGAGTGCGGACGGGACGCTCCAGGAAGAGGTCCGCGACGGCGAGATTGGAGAGCGCCTTCGCCTCGCCGCCCAAATACCCGTCGTCCCTCGCGGCGTCCTGGGCAGCATCCAGCTCCGCGAAGGCACGCTTCGGCTGTTGGAGAAAGATCGAGCAGGCGCCGATCTCGTTGGCGGCGTCGACCTCGCCCCGCCGGTCACCCACCTGGCGCCAGAGGCGTTTCGCCGCTTGGAGCTGGGCCAATGCGGCTTTGTAGGCTCCGTCATCCCAGAGATGAAGCCCGCTCGAGAAGGCATTTCGAGCGAGGACGCGGCGATCGTCGCCGGGCTCGATCGGACGCTCCTCGAGCTCCAGGCGAAACCTGCCGCGGGTCCCCGCCGCGTCGTGCGCGCGGAGGGTCAATCTGTAGGAGCCGGCGGCCTCGACGATGGCGGCCAGGCGTTTGAGGGTGCGTCGCTCACCCCGTCCGCTCTCGGCAATCCGGCGGCCGTCGGGCGCCTGGAGCTCGCTGTCGATCTCGATCCCTTCCTGCCGATAGGCGATCGAGAGGTATCTACCGGCCGGGAGGTGAATGATGTAGGCACGTGCCTCCCCAGCCGCGATCTCCCGCTCGATCGGCGGCGCCGGCGGCGGCGCGGGCCCACAGGCGAGGAGCGCCAACGAGCCGAGAGCGGCGAGCCCGGCGGCGCCGCGCCACGCGTGAAGGCGGCCATGTCGCGGGTCGATCAGCGCTCCCTTCAGTCCAAGAGATGGGGGACAATCCCGCTGGCATTCTAGGGCGCGCTGCCGGCACGGTCCAGCCGCGGCCAACCGCGTTGACTGAAGTGCAAGGCTCTCCTCTTCAAGGCGGGAAAGCCTTGACTGTCCCTCGCCCGTCCGTCACCATCGCCCCCGAGCGAGGGAATGCAAGCACAGGACGCCGAGGTCGTCACCGGGTTCCTCCGGGGAGATGCGCGGGCGGTGGGAGCCGTCGACGGCTGGATCTCGCGTGCCGCTTATCCCTATCAGCGCCGGCTCGGGCCGCGCTGGGACGACGTCCTGCAGGACATCCGCCTGGAGATCACCCGCCTCCTCAAGCAGGGGAAGTTCCGCGGCGAGTCGAGCTTCAAGACCTATCTCTGGCGGGTGGTGAGCCACACCTGCCTCGACCAGATCCGCGCCGCCGGCCGCGTGCAGTGGACGGAGCTGGACACCGACTCGGGAGCGGACGATCCGCCGGCGAACGCCAATCTGCCGTCGACCCACGGCAGCGTGGCCGCGCGATCCGAGGTCAAGGACCTGCTGCTGCGGGTGCTCGAAAGAGTGCCGGCCGAATGCCGCGAGCTGTGGCGGATGATCCATGCCGGCTTGAGCTACAAAGAGATGAGCGATCGGCTCGGGGTGGCCGAAGGGACGCTCCGAGTCCGCGTGCTGCGATGCCGCGAGAAGGCCGTAGCGGCCCGCGGCGAGCTCTCTGCCGGGCTGCGATCGGGCCCGGCGGGCGGCCCGCGCCCGCGGGCCGCCTAGTTGCGGGCCGTGCCGGCGAGAGTAACGGGCGCTGCGGTCGGGGCGCCTAAAAGGGTGCGAGGGTAGATTATGGATTGCGACCAAGCCATCGAACGCCTCCCCTGGCTCCTGAACGGCACTCTTGCGTCCGCAGAACGGCACGAGGTCGAGGCTCACGTCGCTGACTGCGAGCGCTGCTGGACGGCGCTCGCCGACAATCGGGCCGCGTGGGAGATCTTCGCTCAGCACGTTCCCAGCGCGGATCTCGTCTCGTACGCGGTCGACGAGCCGACGGCCGTCGCTCGCGACACCATAGAGCGACATATCGCGAGCTGCCCGCAGTGCTCGGCGGAGCTCGAGATGGCGCGGGCGAGCCGGGCGCTCCTCGAGAACGAGAGCGTGACGACGATGCCTTCGGTGCGCGGCCGGCGCGGCGGATCGCGCGTCTGGCAGAGCTCGGCGCTCGCCGCGGGGCTCGTCGGATTGATCGCGATCGGCGGTTGGATGAGCAGCGCTCAACGTCTTCGCAAGGTCGAGGCCGCGCGCGCAGAGCCGGCGGCGACTCGCGGCACCGGCGCGCCGAAGCCGAGCCTCGCCGGTCAGACCGCAACCCTGAACGTCCCGGTCGTTATCTTGGCTCCGGACGACGACGACGCGCCCGTCCGCGGCGGCAACGCGATCGCCCAGCCGGCTGCCGTGCCCACCTCGGAGCTGACGGTGATCGAGCTCGACCAGAGCGCCAAGGACGTCGCCGAGCGGCATGAGATCGAGCTCGTCGACCCTCAGGGCCGCGCGCGATCACTCGGCACGGACCTGAGCAGGAACCGGGACGGCTATTACACGCTCGCCCTCCCCCGCGCGCTCCTCAGGCCCGGCCGGAACCTGATCCGGATCTACGGCACCGACGAGGGCCGGCGGACGCTCGTCGCCAGCTATCCCTTCCAGGTCTAGCCACCTCTACCGCGCCGCGAGCCGCTGCGTCGCGGCGCCCTGGATCTCGAGCGTCACCGGATCCTGGAGGAAGGCGGCGACGCCGAGGGCGGACCGGTTCCAGGAGGGATCGACGGGCAGGGTGACCTCGCCCGCGCGCTGCGAGCCCGGCGCGGCCGGCAGGGTGAAGGCCTTCTCCAGGCGGCGCACGACGTAGTCGTTGTGCAGCGTGCGATGGGAGTTCTCGCCGGCCTTGACCGGCGTGTCGAGGCCGGTCTGGTAGAGGGCGACGAGGACGTCCAGGCCGTGCTTGGCGCCGGCGCGCGCGACCCTGGCGTCGACCCCCACCTTGATCGGGCCGTTCCCCGGCGCCACGGTGAGCGCCACCTGGCCGGCGGGCGGCTTCGCGAGGGCCGCCGAGATCCGCGCCACCACCGCTCCCTCCTCGGAGCCGACGCACTCGCTGCGGCCGTTGACCACCAGCTGCGGCGTGTAGACGCGATTGGAGCGGAAGGCGTGCGCGTAGTCGTTCTGGCGCGCCGACCAGCGCGGCGATGAGAAGGGGTCCTGCCAGCCGATGTAGTTCCAGTAGTCGACGTGGAAGGCGAGCGGGATCAGCCGTCCGGCGAAGCGCGGGTCCTGACCCAGCTGGGTGAGCAGACGGTCGGCCGGCGGGCAGCTCGAGCAGCCCTGGGAGGTGAAGAGCTCGACGACGACCGGGGCCGCCGGCGAGGAGGTGTCGGCGGTATTGGCGGCGCCGCCGGGCTGGGGCGCCACGAGGAGCGCCGCGACCGCCAATGGGGCGAGCGGCGCCAACTCTCTGAGGAATCTCATGGATGGATCTCCTTGCGCGCCGCGGCCCGTTCCCGGGGCGGCACACCCGAGGTACGGCGCGCGCCCGGGTGTCGGATCCGATCATGGCGGATCGTCGCTCTGAAAGCGATACCCGGCGAACCAATCCCGCGCTCGCCAGAGTCTCAGCGTCCGCGTCTCGTCCCGCAGCTCGAGCCCGAGGGCGAGCTTGCCGTAGGTCGCGAGGAGGGCGCCGCGCCGCCGGCCTCCGGAGGAGCGCAGCCGGCCCTGCACGGCAAGGGGGCCTCCCTGGACGTCCAGGCGGTCGACTTCGGCGAGGCTCTGGCCGGCCCGGCCGGCGACCTCGGCCCGCACCCCCTCCGACCGCTCCCCGAGTCGGCGCTCGAGCCAGGCGAGCGGCCGGCTCCCGGGCGCCATGACGGCGACGATCGGCCCCGCGTCGCGGATCGTCGCCCCCGCCGTCGCCACCAGGAAGACCGGCCGCCCCGGGGCGAGCTCGCCGCGCTCGATCCGCGCCCGCGCCCACCAGCCGGGCGCCACCCGCACGGCGCTCGCCGCGACGAGCGAGACCTCGGAGAGCGCGACCTCCGTGCCGGCGAGGTCGAAGCGCCGCCGCGCCAGGTCGAGCCGGGGTACCCGCGTGTGGAGCGCGAGCCGGCCGCGGACGCGCGCCCCGAGGACGTCGGCGACGACGTCGTCCCCGGTGAGGCGCAGCTCGGCGTGGCCGGTCCATGCCGGCGCCTCGGCGTGGAGCGAGCCTTGGAGGCGCGCATGCCCGCCCCGCAGCGCGACGCCCGCCCCGCGCGGGAGATAGGCGTTGTAGAAGGTGAAATCCGGCACCTCGGCCGCCGGCATGGCGACGTCGAGCGACGCCGGCGTGAACGGCTGATCGATCCCCGGCGGCGCCGAGCGCGCGGTGAGGAAGAGGTCGCGGCCGCGCGCGTAGTACCCGCGGGAGCCCTGCCGCTCGAGGGCGAAGCGCTCGACGGCGACGGCGAGGGTCCCCGCCGCCCGTCGGTGCTCCGCCAAGACCCGATAGTCCACCCGACCCGAGCCGGTGGCCACGTAGTCGAGGATGCCCACCCGCACGTTCTCGGCCCGCACCTCGCCCCGCGTGCCGGGAGCGAAGCGGCCGCGGGCGAGCCGCAGGTCGAGGTCGAGCGGCCCGGCCGCCTGGACGTCGAGCCCGGCGACCGGCCGCAGCAGGGCCGCGAGGAAGGAGAGGCCGGCGAGGCGGCCGCTGAGGCGGGCGCGCGCGTCCAGGTGATGGAAGGCGGGGCGGCCGGCGTCGGCCACGGGATCGAACGGTTCCGAGCTCCCGGCGAGCGCGCCGTGGAGGCCGGCGACGACGACGGCCGCGCCTTGGCGCAGGTCGCCGCGGGCGAGCTCGATGCGGCTGGCGCCGATCGTCAGGCGGCGGCGGATCAGCAGGTCGAACTGCCCGGCCAGGCGCCCGTCGCCGCTCCAGCGCATCGATTCGATCCACACCTCGCGCAGGCCGGCCATGTCGATCCCGGAGAGCCGGACGCGCCAGGTCTTGGCGCGCAACGGCGGCGCCGACCGCGGGTAGATCCGCTCGGGCGGCGGCCGGGGAGGGTTGGCGAGACCGGGGATCGCCGGCCGCAGGCGCGGATCGGTCGACCACGGAATGACGGCGTCGGCGCGGCGCGCGACACGGAGGGCGACGCCGCCGCCGGTCACATCGGAGGCCACGAACTGCCGCAGGAGGAGGCGCGGCACCGCGACGTCGAGCGTGGCGCGGTCGATCGCCAGCCACCACTGGGTGTTGCGGGTCTCGCCGGCGAGGCGGAAGCCGCGGACGTGGACGCGCCCGGGAAAGACCGTCCAGGCCTCGGCGTACTCGAGCCGCGCGACCTCCGGCCGCCGCGAGAGCGCCCGCTGCAGGCTCCCCGAGCGCAGGTAGGCGTTCGCCGCGGCGAGATAGAAGGCGTAGAGGGCGACCGGGGCGAGGATCGACCCCGCGACGAGGACACGACCGCGCCGGCGCATGGGCAGGCGATGTCTGCGAGAGTCGTGCCGCTCGCGGGCGCCGCCGCGAGCGCGCCGGCTCGACCCCGGCAGGGGTGAAAAGGAGCGGAGAGGCGATCGATCAGGACGCGGCGGCCACCGCTGCCGGCGGCTCCTCGACGTGCGAGGCGAGGAAGGTCTCCGGCCGGCTGAACACCTTGGCGATGTTCATCCCCTTGCGCAGCGCGCCGAGCGTGACCTTGCCGGTCGCCAGCGCGGCGCCCAGCGCGACGTAGGTCTTCACCTTGCCGCGGTGGCGGTAGCGCACCTCGAGCGCGTGGCGCCAGAGCCGCGAGTACTCCTCGTAGAAGTCCGCCAGCGGGAGCCGGGTCGGCAGCACGGTGTGGATGATGTCGAACATCTCCCAGTTGCGCGTCGTGATCTGGCGGCTCGCCGCCTCCCACAGGTCGGTGCCGGGGAGCGGCGTGAGGACCGAGAAGCCGCTGTTGTAGGCGCCGGTGTCGTCGATCCAGCTCCGCAGGCGCGCGAAGTCGTCGTGGTCCCAGGCCGGATCGACGATGAAGTTGGGGGTGAAGCCGACGCCCAGCTCCTTCAGGATCTCGAGCGCGCGGACGTTGTTGGCGGCGGTGTTGCTCTTGTTGACCGCGTCGAGCCCCTCGTCGGTGATCGCTTCGAGGCCGAGGAAGATCGACAGGCTGCCGCACTCTTTCCACATCTCGATCAGATGGGGGAACTTGCAGATGATGTCGGTGCGCGTCTGCACGGTGAAGTACTTCTTGATCCCCGCCTCTTTGATCTTCCTGGCGAGCTCCTCGCCGCGCCGCACGTCGAGCCAGAAGATGTCGTCGGTGATGAAGACGTTGGGCGCCTCGATCGCCTGGAGCTCGGCGACCACCCGCTCCGGCGACTTCTCGCGGAAGGTGCTCTCGTGGAACTTCCACACCGAGCAGAAGTTGCACTTGAAGGGGCAGCCGCGGGCCGTCTCCATGAGCGCCAGCGGCTTCCTGAAGTTGATGTAGTAGTGGGGAGCGTAGTGGGCGATCAGGTGGCGGGCCGGCATGGGCAGCGTGTCGAGGTCCTGCCGGGCCGGCGCCGGTCCGGTCGAGTGGACCTCGCCGCCCGCGCGGTGGAGCTGGAGCCCCGGCACGCCGGCCGGATCGCCGCCGCGCTCGAGGGCCGCGGCGAGCGCCGGCATCACCTCCTCGCCGTCGCCGATCGCCACCGCGTCGATCGCCGGATGGACGAACCAGCCGGGCTCCCGCGAGGCGTCGTGCCCGCCGACGAGGACGAACGCCTCCGGCAGCGCGCGCCGCACCTGCTCGGCGAGGCGCAGGGTGCGGAAGCGCTCGGTGGTGAAGTTGCACTGCAGCCCCACGAGGTCCGGCGCGAAGCGCGCCAGGAGGGCCATTCCCCGCTCCTCGCCCTCGATGCGGAAGTCGAGGATCCTGCACTCGTGGCCCTCGGCCTCGAGAGCGCCGGCGATCGAGATCGGGCCGAGCGGCTCGACGAAGGTGAGCATCTCGAGGCCCAGGATGCCGCCGATGGGGGGCTTCAAAAAGGCGATCTTCACCGTCGTTCACCTCGCCGGAGGGGTGTATCGGGGAGGAAACAGTCTACCTCAATGCAGGAACATCGGCAGCCCGATCAGGCCGACGACGTTGGGCCGGTAGCGCT
>DATBQN010000076.1:0-5540 GCA_036560825.1 Thermoanaerobaculia bacterium | reverse complement strand
CCGAAGAGGCCGGCGGCGAGGCCGGCGACGACCAGCGTCATGCCCTGCCTGAGGATCAGCCCGAGCACGTCCTCGCCGCGCGCGCCGAGCGCCATGCGGATGCCGATCTCGTGGGTGCGCTGGGAGACGGTGTAGCTGACGACGCCGTAGACGCCCACCGCGGCGAGGACCAGGGCGAGCGCGGCGAAGAGCCCGAGCAGCACGGTGCTGAAACGGTTCGAGGAGAGCGAGGCGGCGACGATGTCGTCCATCGTCCGCACCTGGTCGATGGGCAGATCGCGGTCGAGCGCCTGCAGCTGCCGGCGGATCGGCGCGGCGAGCGCGCGCGGGTCGCCGCGCGCGTGGACGACGAGGGTGGCGGCGGGCATCGGGTTCTGCAGCTCGGGGTGGTAGACCTCGGCCGCGGGGTCTTTGCTGAGGCTCTGCTGCCGGATGTTCCCCACCACTCCGACGACGGTCTGCCAGCTGGCGTCCTTCTTGTGCGGGTCGTCGAAGGTGAGGCGCTTGCCGATGGGGTCCTGGCCGGGCCAGGAGAGGTTGGCGAAGGCCCGGTTGACGACGGCGACCGGCGGCGCCGTCGCGGTGTCGCGCTCGTCGAAGACGCGGCCTTTGAGGAGCGGGATGCCGAGGGCGCGAAAGAGGCCGGGGGAGACCCAGCGCACGTTGGCCGACGGCGCGTCCTGGAGGCGCGGCAGCGGCCGGTCGGCGAGGGCGTATTGCAGGATCATGCCCCCGGCGGTGAGCGGCAGCGGGTACGAGGTCCCCACCTGGTCGACCCCCGGCAGGGCCGCGACCCGCGACAGCAGCTCGCGGTAGAAGGCCACCTGCTGCTCGGGCTTGGGATACCTGGCGGCGGGCGGCGCGACGTCCAGGGTGAGGACGTTCTGCGGCCGGAAGCCGGGATCGACCGCGTTGAGGCGGGCGAAGCTCTTGATCAGCAGGCCCGCCGAGACCAGCAGGACGAGCGCGATCGCCACCTCGGCGAGCACGAGGACCTGCCGCGCCAGGCGGCCGCGGGCGCCGCCGGCGACCGCCCGTCCACCCTCCTTGAGCGACTCGTTGAGGTGGCCGCCCGAGCCCTGGAGAGCGGGGAGGAGGCCGAAGGCGAGGCCGGTCAAGAGCGAGATCCCGAGGGTGAAGGCGAGCACCTTCCAGTCGATCGCGATGGCGTCGGCGCGCGGGATCTTGTCGCCCCCCAGGGCGACCAGGGCGCGCGTCCCCCAGAGCGCCAGGAGGAGCCCGAGGAGGCCGCCGCCGAGCGCCAGCAGCACGCTCTCGGTGAGCATCTGCCGCACCAGGCGGCCACGGCCGGCGCCCAGGGCGGTGCGCACGGCGAGCTCGCGGTCGCGCGACGCCATGCGCACGAGGAGGAGGTTGGCGACGTTCAGGCAGGCGATGAGGAGCACCGCCGCCACCGCCGCCACGAGGACGAGGAGCGCCGGCCGGATCGGCTTCACCACCTGCTCCTTCATCGGCACCAGGAGCGTCCCCCAGCTCTCATTGGTCGGCGGGTACTGCCGGGCGAGGCGGGCGGCGATCCCCGACATCTCGGTCTGCGCGCGCTGGCGCGAGACGCCGTCCTTGAGCCGCCCGGCGACCAGCAGGTAGTGGGCCCCGCGGTTGCCCTTGGCCGGATCGAGGGCGAGCGGCGTCCATAGCTCGCGGTGGTTCGGCGTGTCGAAGCCGGGCGGCGCCACGCCGACCACCGTGTAGCTCTCGCCGTCGAGGGTGAGGCTCTGGCCGACGATCGCGGGATCGCCGCCGAAGCGCCGCTGCCAGAGGCCGTTGCCGAGCACCACGACGTGATGGCCGGCCGGCGTGTCCTCGCGGGCGGTAAAGACGCGGCCGAGCAGACCGGGCATCCGCTCGACGCCGAAGGTGGCCCAGAAGTCGGCCGACACCTGCCCGGCCCTGAGCACCTCGGGCTGCTCCCTGCCGGTCAGGTTGACGCGCTCGGAGTCGGCCGCCGCGAGGGCCGAGAACGAGCGGCTCTGCTGGCGCCAGTCGAACCAGTTGAGGTCGGAGACGGGGAAGGTCGGGAAGCCCGCCGCCGGGTTGCTCTCCCAGACGAGGACGATGCGGTCGGGAGCGGGATACGGCAGGGGGTCGAGCAGGATGCCGTTGACGACGCTGAAGATGGCGGTGTTGGCGCCGATCCCCAGCGCCAGCGCGAGGAGCGCCACGCCGACGATGAGCGGCGACCGCCGCAGGTTGCGGAGGGCGAAGCGGACGTCGTTCCAGAGGCTTTCCATGGCGGTCTGCTGGCCGGCGGCCCTCGCCGGCAAGGTGCGGCGGCGAGTCTCCCACGCGCCCACGGGTGGGTCAACGAGCCGGCTGAGAGATCACGGTATGCCGCGGCGAGCCAGCTCCTGCGCCAGCACCTCGGCATAGAGCCGGTGGCCGAGGGCGTTGGGGTGGCCGTCGTGGGGGATGCGGAAGACCTTGACCCAGTTGGCGCGCTCCCCGGCGAGCCCGTGGGCGACGAGGTAGGCGTAGAAGTGCGGCGAGGCGTCCAGGTAGGTCATGCCGTTGGCGCGCGCCGCCTCCTCGGCGATCCCCGCCGCGCCGGCGCCCGAGCCCAGCGCCATGACGATCACCGGGATCCTCCGCTCGCGGCAGAGCGCCCCCAGGCGCGCCATCGCGGTCTTGAAGGCGTCGACCCCCACCATGTGGGCGTACTGGCCGCGCGCCCGCGCGCGGTCCTCGCGCGCAGCGGGACCGGAGCCGTGGCCGAGGAGGTCGGGATCGACCTCGTCCTGCGGCGAGCGGAAGAGGGCGCGGACGAGCTCGACCAGATACCAGCGCGCGGGAGACCGCCGGCTCTCCGGCCGGCGCATGAAGTGCGGCAGCTCGAAGTCGTTGCCGATGAAGTGCACGACGACGAGGTCGGGCGAGAAGGCGAGCGCCCGGTGCTCGAAGGTCGCCACCTCCATCCAGGTGTTGTAGCCGGGCACGCCGAAGTTGAGGGTCTCGTAATGCCTGCGGCCCGCGGCGCGCCGGTTGAGGTCGCGCTCGAGGATCTGCAGATAGGGCTCGCCCTCCCCCACCCCCCAGCCGAACATCACCGAGTCGCCGAGGCCGGCGATGCGGAAGGTGCCCGGCGGCTTCGCCGGGGCATGGTTGGCGGCGCCGCGCAGGCCCTGGGCGTCGATGGCGATCGGCCGGCCGCGAAAGGTGCCGGAGAGGCTGGGCTTGAGCTCGTAGACGACCTCGGGGAAGCGGCTCGCCTGGACGAGGCCGATGAGGCTGAGCCGTCCGCCCTCGCCCGGCTTGACGTGCCGCGCCCGGCGGAGGACGGCGCCCATGTCGCCGGCGTCGGCGCCCGCGGCATGGAAGTAGAGGCGCAGCCCGAGCTCGCCGACGGCGAGCGCCGCGAGAGCGGAGAGCGGCACGAGGAGCAGCCGGGCGGCGAGGCGCTTGCGATCGGCCATGGTCGGATCGCGGGAAGGTGGAAGTATACAGACCGCTCGGATGCCTCAGCGGGGCAGCCGGGCGAGGCGCTCGCTCACCCAGCGCGCGCCCGGCTGCTGGCGGAGGGCGCGCTGGTAGAGGTCGCGCGCCTCGGCGAAGCGCCCCTGGCGGGCGCGCAGGTCGCCGAGGGCGGCCAGGGCGAAGAACCGCTCCGGCTGGCGGCGCAGGGCCTCGGCGAGCGCCCGCTCCGCCGCGTCGAGATCTCCCGCCTCGAGGCGCAGGCGGCCGAGGTGGGTGAGCGCCTCGGCGGCGTCCGAGTCGGCGGCGACGGCGCGCTCGTACTCGGCGATCGCCTCCGGCGCGCGGCCGAGCCGCTCGAGCGTGAGGCCGTGATGGTAGCGCGCGCCGGGATACGCGGGATCGGCCTCGAGCGTCGCCCGCAGGTAGCTCTCGGCGCGGTAGACCTCGCCGCGCGCTAGGCTGTCGTAGGCGCTGCGCGAGAAGCTCGCCGCGGCCCGGTGGTCGTACTCGGCGGCGAGGTCCCGGCGCCCGTCCTCGGCATAGCCGAACCCCATCACGCGGTCGAACGGCGCCTCGTCCTGCCCCCCGGGATAGAAGTCGAGCCCGTTCACCAGGGCCGCGGCGGCGGCGAGCAGGCCGAGCCCCCCGAGGCAGACGCCGAGCGCGCGGCGCGGCCTGCCGCTCCAGGCGGCGAGCAGGCTCTCGACGAAGCCCCAGCCGAGCACGACGAGCAGCGGGACGACGGCGAGCCGGTAGCGGTCGGCGACGTGGAAGAGCGACACCGAGATCATCCAGAGGACGACCGCCGCCGCCAGCAGCGCCTCCTCCGCGCTGCGCCGCCAGAGGGTGAGCGCGCCGGCCAGGCCCAGGGGGCCGACCAGCCGGAAGCCGAGGAACGGGATCCACAGGAAGGGGATGACGCGGCGGGTGTACGGGAAGCTCAGGTCGTCCGCGGCCTCGAAGTGGCTCCAGAACATCCCCAGCTTCCGCGCCATCAACCGCAGCCAGGCGAGCGGCTCGGCGGCGATGAAGCGCGCCGCCTGGCGAAACCAGAAGCTCGAGGCCTGCGCCGGCGACAGCGGATGGCCGGCGCGGCGGGACGCCTCGGCGACCGAGTCCGCCTCCTCGCGCTCGGGATCGGTCTGGATGTAAGCCGGGATCTCCAGGCCGCCGGTGGCGCCGGGCCGGTTCCCCTGGTAGAAGTTCATGCCCGCGCCGGTGGTGAGGACCCACGCTCCGCCGCGGGCGCGGTTGTGCGCCAGGAGCGGCGCGACGGCCAGGAGGAGCCCGGCGGCGAAGACGGCGAGGCGAACGCTCCTGCCGGCCGGAGCCGCGCGCCAGGCGGCGAGGGCGAAGAGCGGCGCCAGGACGAGGAAGTTGCCGCGCAGGAGGACAGCCGCGCCGAGGAGCAATCCGCAGGCCAGCCAGGTGGGCAGCGACACGCTGCGCGCGCTGCGCACCAGCAGGAACGCCAGGCCGGTGAGCGCCAGCACCTCGAAGGAGGTCTTGAGGATCATCGCGTCGTAGAAGACCAGCGGCCCGTAGAGCGCCACGCCCAGCCCGCAGGCGAGCGCCGCCCGCCGGCCGTAGAGCCGGCCGGCGAGGCCGCAGGCAAGCATCGCGGCCAGCGCGCCGCCCAGCGCCTGGAGGCCGCGCACGAGCCAGAGCTGGTGGCCGGCGAGCCGGTAGGTCAGCGCCAGGACATAGGCATACAAAGGCTCGACGAAGAACGCGCCGCCGGCGGGCCGTCCCGCCGCGATGGCGAGCGCCATCCGGTCGTAAAGCCGCGAGTCCAGGTAGAGGTAGCGGCCGAGCGGCGTGAGCGCGAAGCGCAGGGCGAAACCCACCCGCAGGACGAGCGCCGCTCCGCCGGCGATCAGATACGTCCGAATCGCCGGAGGCTCGCGCCGTGAGGCGGTGGGGATCACACGGGCGAGTCTAGCAGCGGGGAATGGCTTGGCACCGCCTCAGCGTGCGCCCTTCGGGCCGCGCGGCGGAGGCTCCTCAACGCAATCCCTTGGGATCCAGATCCAACCCTCGGCGGGGTCGATCCCATCTTCCGGCTTCGGTTCACACAGCTCCTTGCGACGCTCCGCGAACAACCACGC
>DATBQN010000075.1:0-5306 GCA_036560825.1 Thermoanaerobaculia bacterium | reverse complement strand
CACGCGGGCCAAGAAGTAGGGGGCTCCGTATACTGTGCGGGAATCGGCCCATGACCCGCGACGACCAACCCGCCATCCGCCAGGTCGACGTCCTGCCGCCCTCGGTCGGCGCCGAGACCGCGAACGTCCTCCGTCTCGCGGTCGTCATCGTGGCGATCGGCTGGATCTATCTCGCCAACACCGCCGCCGGCGGCGCCGCCGGAGCCGGGCCTTCGACTCCCGGCGCTCCCGGCGCGCGCGACCTGATGCCCTATCAGACCCTCTTCCGCGACCTCCCTCCCGGCGAGCAGCGCACCTTCCGCGCCCTCCAGGAGGGCCTCCTCGAAGCCGAGGTCGCGCGCTCGTCGGCCGGCCGCTGGCCGCCGGCGGCGGCGCTCGCCGCGCAGGGGATCCCGCCCTTCGCGCCCGACCCCACCGCCAAGGGGCCGGCCTACGCCTGGACGCTGGCGCAGCAGGGCACCATGGTCAACTACCTCGGCCTTCCCCGCGGCAGCCGCGCCGGCGGCGAGGTCCCGGGAGGAGCTCCGGCCTGGCTGCTCTCGATCCAGGAGCCGGAGCCCGGCGCGCCGCCGGACCGCTCCCCGGCCGACGAGCAGCACCACCGGCTCGCCGACGGCACGGTGCTCCACGTCTCGATCTGGAGCCACCGCGACGGCTCGCGGGTGGCCGCGGGCCTCGTCCCGCTGCCGCACGCGGACGGCTGGACGCAGCTTCTCGCGGGCACGCCCGCGCTCACCAGGAGATGACTCTCAATATGCGCACGCCCCTGCTCCGACTCCAGCTCCGCTCCCTCGCCCGCGCCGCGGCGGTCGCCGCGGTCGCCGTGATCGCGGGTCTCATGCTCACCGCCGGCTCGGCGTCCGCCGCGCCCCGCCCGCTGCGGATCGGCGTCACCCTCCACCCCTACTACTCGTGGACCCGGAACGTCGTCGGCGACCTGCCCGGCTACGAGGTGGTGCCGATCCTGCCGGGCGAGATCGACGCCGGCGACTACCAGCCGCGCCCCGAGGACATCAAGAAGCTCGTCGACCTCGACGCCGTCGTCGTCAACGGCATCGGCCACGACGACTTCATCTTCCCCATGCTCAAGGCGGCGGGGAACGCGCGGGTGGTGGTCATCCGACCGAACGACGCCACGCCGCAGATCCGCGCCGTGCACGGCAAGGGCGTCAACTCGCACACCTTCATCTCCTTCACCAACGCCATCCAGCAGACCTACGCCATCGAGCGGGCGCTCGCCGCGCTCCGCCCCGCCGACGCCGCGGCGCTGCAGCGGAACGCCGCCGACTACGCCCGCCGGCTGCGGCGGATCAAGGCGAGCGCCGCGGCGCAGCTCGCCGACGCCAGGATCACCCGCGTGGTGACGGTCCACGACGGCTACGGCTACCTGCTCCAGGAGTTCGGCCTCGAGGTCGCCGGCGTGGTGCAGCCGGCGCACGGGCTGACGCCGTCCGCGGCCGAGCTCGAGGCGATGGTCGAGCTCCTCAAGCGCGAGAAGATCCGCGTCGTCTTCAGCGAGGCGAGCTTCCCGGCGCCGCTCCTCAAGGTGCTCGCGGACGAGACCGGCGTCAGGGTCTACATCATCAGCCACATCGCCTCGGGCGCCTACACCGCCGACAAGTTCGAGCGCGAGATGCAGAAGAACGCCGACACCATGATCCGCGCCCTCGTCCGGGACCCCAAGGGCGCGTGATCCGGGACGCGGCCGAGCCGCCGCTCCTCGAGGTGGCGGACCTCTCGGTGCGCCGCGAGCGCGAGGTCCTCTTAGCCGGCGTCTCCTTCGCCGTCGCGCGCGGCGACCTCCACGTCGTCGTGGGGCCGAACGGCGCCGGCAAGAGCACGCTCCTCGCCGCGGTGCTCGGCCAGGCCGCCTTCAGCGGGCGGATCACCGCCCGCTGGCGGCGCGACGGCCGGATCGGCTACGTGCCGCAGAGCTTCGCCGTCGACCGCACGCTGCCGGTGACGGTCGCCGACTTCCTCGCCCTCACCCGCCAGCGCCGCCCGGTCTGCCTGGGCGTCGCCACCGGCGCCCGACCGCGCATCGCGGCGCTCCTCGCGAGCGTCGGCCTCGAGGGCCTCGAGCGGCGCCCGCTCTCGGTGCTCTCGGGCGGCGAGCTGCGCCGCGTCCTCCTCGCCCACGCCCTCGACCCGCCGCCCGAGCTCCTCGTCCTCGACGAGCCGGCGAGCGGCCTCGACGAAGCCGCCGCGCGGCGGCTGGAGGAGCTGCTGCTTGTCCTCCGCGAGGCGCGGGAGCTGACCGTGCTGATGGTCTCCCACGACCTCGACCAGGCGCGGCGGATCGCCGACCGGGTGACCGTCCTCGACCATCGCGTGGTGAGCGACGGCACCGCCGCCGAGGCGCTCGCCGGCGACCTCTCGGCGACGCTGTTCCGAGGTATTGGCGCCGCCGGCGCGCGAGGAGCCGCGCGGTGACGGGCCTCTACGCCTGGGCCGAGCACCTGGCGCGGAGCGGCATCCTGCCCGCGGATTTCCAGTACCCGTTCATGGTGCGCGGCTTCCTCTGCGTGCTGCTCCTGGCGCCCATCCTCGGCGGCCTGAGCCACCTCGTCGTGGCGCGGCGGATGGCGTTCTTCAGCGCCGCCCTCGGCCAGGCGACGCTCACCGGGGTCGCCGTCGGCCTGCTGCTCGGCGAGCCGCTCAACTCGCCGTACGCCGGGGTCTTCGGCTTCTGCCTCCTCTCGACCCTGGCGATGGTCTACGTCAAGCGGCGCTCCAGCCTGCCGCCCGACACCCTCATCGGCGTCTTCCTCGCGCTCACCCTCGGGCTCGGCCTCTGCCTGCTGGTGGCGGTCACCCGCCAGTTCAACGTCCACCAGGTGGAGTCCGTCCTCTTCGGCAGCCTGCTGACGGTGACCGACGGCGACCTCGCCGTGCTCCTCGTCGCCGGCGCCGTGGTGGCCGCGCTCCTGCTCCGCGAGTACAACGCGCTCCTCCTCGACAGCCTGAGCCCGCCGCTCGCCGCGGTGACCGGCGCCGACTCGGCCTATCTCGAGTACCTCTTCGCGGTTCTCCTGGCCGTCGCCATCGTCATCAGCCTCAAGGTCATCGGGGCGCTCCTCGTCGAGGCGCTCGTCGTGGTGCCGGCGGCGGCGGCGCGCAACCTGGCGCGCAGCACCCGCGGCTATCTCCTCTGGAGCGTCGCGGTCGCCTTCCTCGCCGGCGCTGGCGGGCTCGGCATCTCGACCCGCCTCCTGGTGCCGACCGGCGGCGCCGTCGTCCTCGCCGTGAGCCTCCTCTTCTTCCTTACCCTCCTCGCCGGCGCGTTGCTGCGCCGCGGGCGCCGGGATGCCGAGCGGAGCGCCATCTCATCGCGCTGATTCGTCGGCCAGCTCCTCAGGGTCGTAATCGACCGCCGCCACGCCTGCCTGCCCAAGGAGAGCGATGAAGTCTTCGAGCGCCAAGCCGGCGATCTGCGCTCCCTGGTAGATGCCGACCTGGCCCGCCTCCACGAGATGCAGAGCGAGAGCTCGGTTCACACCGTGAGAGAGGAGCCACTCATCGAAAGGTAAGGCGAGGATTGCAGGGCGACCGTGATTGGTGATGAGCGAGAGCCGCCCCTCCTCGGCTGCGTGGACGAGGTCGGTGGAGCGTTGCTTGAGGTCCCGAATGGTGAAGACGTCGAGAGATTCCATGCGAGCTCCGATTCCCAACTGAGAGTCTGTAAAGAAATCTCCGCTTTTCATTGGTAACACACAACTCCCTCTCCATTGTCATCCTGAGCGGAGCGAAGGATCTGGACGGGGGACCGGTGAACAAGGCCATTTCTGGACTTTAGTGCAGCCCTGCCCCCAGATCCTTCGCTCCGCTCAGGATGACATGGCAGAGGAGTTTCCCCGCAACAAGAAAAGCTCGCCTGGCCTGTTTCAGAAAAATTCACAGCCTCCGAGCGCACAGTTCGTAGAGCATCTACCCTACTTCGCCGCCGCCATCGACACCCTCTCGAGCGCCTGGGCGCGGGCGACGGCCTGGGCGATGACTTTCGCGTAGTAGCGGCTCATGGTGCCGGCGACGCCCGGGGCGATCTTGGCGGCGTCGGGGGCGGCGTCGAGGGGGAGGCCGGCGAAGGCGGACATGCCGTCCGCCTGGAGGAGGGGGCGGATCCAGGCGAGCGGCTCGCTCCCCACGTCGGTCACCGTGGCGCGCGCGATCTTTCCTTCGGGGCCGAAGGCGACGGCGACGCCCACCGGTCCGTGCTGCGACGGCATCCAGAGGAGGACGACGGTGCCGGCGCGGCCTCCGGAGGCGTCGCGGCCGACGTAGATCTTGGCGTCCTCCTCGGAGGGCGTCCAGCCGGTCGCGTGGCGCACCGACGCGAGGTCGGCGTCCCCCAGGCTCAGCTTCTGCTCGAGGAAACGGGTGGCGCCGGGGAGGCTCTGCTGGATGAAATCCCCTTTCTTCACCAGCTCGACGTTGGGGGTGACGTGGGCGGCGGCCGGAAGGGCCACCGTGGCGAGCAGGCTTATGAGAAGCAATGCCTTACGCATGGAAACGTTCCTTTCTGGCGCTGGGGAACCAGCACTGGACGAGCGTCAGCACGAGAACGAGAAGATAGGCGAGGCCCATCGAGAAGCCGCCGGCCACAGTGAGCGCGCCGAAGGGGACGGCGAGCGGGCGGACGAGGTGCGCGCCCCAGAGCCCGACGAAGTCGGCGAACGGCGCCGCGAAGGCGAGGGTGACGAGGAGGCTCCGCATTCGCGAGGAGAGCGCGAGCCCGAAGACGACGAGCGAGAGCGCCGCCGCGGTGAGCGCGTAGACCGGCACGTGGACGTGGGTGTCCTGCACCAGGAGATCGCGGCCGATGGTGTGCCGCGGCCGGTCGAGCGCCGCGAGGTCGACCTCGGTCTCCTCGGCGCGCGAGGGGCCGTGACCGACCATCGCCATCGGCCGCTCCTCGGCGGCGACCGTCGCCGCCACGGCGCGCGGCGCGAAGGCGGCGAAGTTCGCCACCTCCCAGGCGCCGAAGAGGTCGGCGACGCCCAGGAGGAGGAGGAAGAGGGTGGCCGCCAATCTCACCTCGAACGGAGCCTGCGGGAGCTTGCCCATGGGATCTCCTGGAAGCCGGCCTCCTAGAAGAGGAAGACGGTCTGCAGCGTGGCCGAGGTGTGATCGCGCCGGCCGACCCCGTCCGTGCGCGAGACGAAGACCGGCTCGGTCGAGCGGTCGTAGCGCAGGTCGAGGCGGACCGAGGTCTCGGGCAGACGCAGCGTCGTGCGGTCGAGATAACGGAAGATGCCGAAGAAGCTGCCGCCGACCAGATACTGCGGCGACAGGGTGAACGACTTGAG
>DATBQN010000074.1:0-6518 GCA_036560825.1 Thermoanaerobaculia bacterium | reverse complement strand
GCCAGGCCCACGGCGGCGCCGGCGAGGACGCCGGTGCCGCAGGAGAGGGTCTCGTCCTCGACGCCGCGCTCGTAGGTGCGGATCTCGACCGTGGCGGCGTCGGGGAAGCGCACGAAGTCGACGTTGGTGCCGGCGGGGGCGAAGGCGGCGGCGTGGCGCAGGGCGCGGCCGGCCTCGACGACGGGCGCCCGCGCCAGGCTCTCGGGCCAGACGAGGACGAAGTGCGGCACCCCCACGGCGACCGCCCAGCCGGACCACGCCCGCCCGTCGGCCTCGACCGTCCGCGCCAGCGGCTCGTCGGGAGCCGGCAGCTCGAGGGCGATGCGCGCGGCGTCGATCCGCCGCGCGAGGACGCTCCCGGCGGCGGTCTCGACGCGCACGCGGTCCGCCGCCCAGCCGAGGTGGAAGGCGAGCTGCGCCGCGCAGCGGGTGCCGTTCAGGCAGAGATCGGCGGGGAGGCCGTCGGCGTTCCAGTAGTCCATGGCGACGCCGCGGTCCCCGCCCAGGCGCCGCAGGACGAAGAGGCCGTCGGCCCCCAGCGAGACGCCGCGCCGGCACCAGGTGCGGATGCGCTCGGCGGCGGGCGGAGCGGCGGGCTCGGGGAGGGCGAGGAAGTCGTTGCCGCTCCCCGAGAGCTTGTAGAAGGCGGTCACTGGACCTTGGTCTGCGCCTCGCCGGGCGCGCTCTCGTTGCCCGACTGGTCGACCGCGGTCACCCGGTAGGCGTAGGTGGCGCCGGTCGCGACCGCGCCGTCCACGTACTGCACCTCGGCGATGGGCTTCTCGGTCAGCTTCTTCCAGGCGCCCGCCGGACCCTGCCGCCGGTAGACGAGGTAGCCGGCGAGGTCGGGGGCGGCCGAGGCGCGCCAGACGACGCGCACCGTGCCCGCTTCCGCCAGCGCCACGACGTCGGCCGGCACCGGCGGCGGGTAGCGGTCGACGTACTTGATCTCCGCCTCGCTCTGGATGGCGCTCTCGACCAGCGGGCCGGGCTGGGTGATCGTGGCGACGCCGTAGATGTAGCTCTCGCCGAAGCGCGCCGTGGCGTCGACGACCGAGCGGGCGTCCGGGAGGGCGGCGCGCACCGGCGCTCCGAAGGTCTTGGCGGTGGCGTCGCGGCGGTAGACGTTGAAGCCGAGGATTTTTTGATTGGCCGCGGGCGCTTGACCGGCCGCAGGCGCGTGGCTGGCCGCAGGCGCGGAGACCGGGGCGGTCCACGACACCTCGACGCCCTCCGGCTTGCCGGCCACCTTGACTTCGCCGGGTGGCGGCGGCGGCGGCTTGGGGATCAGCGCGGCCTGGTTCGAGAACGCCGAGCGGTCGTTCTTGGGGCCGCTGGCGCGGATCGCGTAGTAGTGGATGGTGTCGGTGGGCGCGGCCGGAGCGCTCGCCGCGGTCGATGAGGTCGCAGGGGGCGCGCTCCCCGCGGCGGGCTTCGCGGTCGCCGCGGTCTTCGTCCCGCTGGCGGGCTTCTCGGTGGCCGCGGCGGCTGCCGGGGGCGGCTCGGGGAGCGGCAGCATGATGACCAGCTTGTCGCCGAAGGTGGCGGCGGCGACGTCCGGACCCTGGAGCTTGAGCTTGAGCTTCGCCATGCCCTCGAACTCCCGCGCGTCGATGGGCGGGAAGCCGCCGGGGAGGGCCGCGGGAGGCGGCGGGACGGACGGCGCCCCGACCGCCGGCGTGGTGACCGTTCCCCCCGGCGCGGCCGTCGCCGAGGCAGGCGGCTTGGTTGCGGGAGGCGTGGCGCTCGGCGTCGTCGCCGGAGCGGGAGGCGCGGCGGTCGGCGTCGTCGCCTGCGTCGGAGCCTTCGCGCTCGACGCGGGGGTGGGCGTCGTCGCGCTCGGCGGCGCGGCGCCCGGAGCCTTCGCGGGCGTGGAGGGTGCCGCCGGCGTCGGGGTTGCCGGCGGCGATGGCGGCGGAGCCTGACGGGCCATCTCCCACACCTCGACGGACGTGACGCTGGTCAGGGCGGCGCCGGACGGGGTCGTCTTCGGATAGGTGAAGGTGAGCAGGAGCTGGGTGCCGCGCTGCTGGACGGCGAGGTCCTTGGTCGGCGCCGGCACGTAGCGCAGCGGCGGCAGCGGCGGGCCCTTCTTGCCGCAGCCGCCGGCGGTGCCGGCGGCAAAGGCGAGGAGGAGGACGAGGAGAGCCGGGGCGAGGCGCCGCGCCCGGCCCCTAGAGGACATAGCGCGAGAGGTCCTGGTCCTCGACGATCCCCGAGAGGGCGCGGCGGACGTACTCGCCGTCGACCTTGAGGGAGACGCCGGCCATGTCGGGCGCCTCGAACGAGACCTCGTCGAGGAGGCGCTCCATGAGCGTCGAGAGCCGCCGCGCGCCGATGTTCTCGGTCGAGGAGTTGACCTCGACCGCCAGCCGCGCCAGCTCGGCGACGGAGTCCTCGGTGAACTGGACGGCGACGCCCTCGGTCGACAGCAGGGCCGAGTACTGCTTGGTGAGCGCCGTCTCCGGCTCGGTCAGGATGCGCACGAAGTCCTGCTCGGTGAGCGCGTCGAGCTCGACGCGGATGGGGAAGCGCCCCTGGAGCTCGGGGATGAGGTCCGACGGCTTGCTGACGTGGAAGGCGCCGGCGGCGATGAAGAGGATGTGGTCGGTCTTCACCATGCCGTACTTCGACGACACGTTGGTGCCCTCGACGATCGGCAGCAGGTCGCGCTGGACGCCCTCGCGCGAGACGTCCGGACCGCGGCTCCCCTCGCGGCCGGCGATCTTGTCGATCTCGTCGAGGAAGATCATCCCCCCCTCCTCCACCCGATGGCGCGCCTCGCGCGCCACCTGGGCGCGGTCGATCAGCTTCTCGGCCTCCTGCTGGACGAGGATCTCGCGCGCCTCGATCACCCGCACCTGCGTCTTCTTCTTGCGGCCGAAGAGGCCGGGCAGCATGTCCTTGATGTTGATGCCGACCTCCTCGACCCCCTGCGGGGTGAACATCTCGAGGCTGGGGTAGGAGGCCTCGTCGACCTCGATCTCCACCATGCGGTTGTCGAGGGCGCCCGAGCGCAGCTTCTCGCGGAACTTCTCGCGCGTGCCGGAGAGGTCGTCCTCTTCCTCCTCCGCGGGCGGCTCGTGGCGCAGGTAGCTGGCGATCGGCCGCGGCGGCACCAGGAGCTGGAGGAGGCGGTCCTCGGCGCGCGCCATCGCCGCCTCGCGCACGGCGTCGCGCTTCTCCTCCTTCACCATGCTGACGGCGATCTCGACGAGGTCGCGCACCATCGACTCGCAGTCGCGGCCGACGTAGCCCACCTCGGTGAACTTGCTCGCCTCGACCTTGAGGAACGGCGCCTTGGCGAGGCGGGCGAGGCGGCGGGCGATCTCGGTCTTGCCGACGCCGGTGGGGCCGATCATGAGGATGTTCTTGGGCGCGATCTCGTCGGCGATCTCCGCCGGGAGCTGCTGGCGGCGCCAGCGGTTGCGCAGGGCGATGGCCACCGCGCGCTTCGCCTGCCGCTGGCCGACGACGTACTTGTCGAGCTCGGCGACGATCTGCCGCGGGGTCATGTTCTCGAGCGCCGGCCCGAGCTCGCCCGCGCCCGGCGTCGACAGAGGCCCGGAAGGCGGGCCGGAGAGGGAGAGGGTCATACGCGGTCTACAGCTCCTCGAGCGTCAGGCGGTCATTGGTGAAGACGCAGATCTCGGACGCGATCTTCATCGCCGAGCGGACGATGTCGGCCGCCGGGAGCTCGGTGTGCCGCATCAGGGCGCGCGCCGCGGCGAGCGCGAAGTTGGCCCCCGAGCCCACCGAGAGGGTGCCGTCCTCCTCGTCCGGCTGCAGCAGCTCGCCGGCGCCGGAGACGAAGAAGCTCTGCGTCTGGTCGGTGACGATCATCACCGCCTGGAGCTGGCGCAGGGCGCGGTCGGTGCGCCAGTCCTTGGCGAGCTCGACGACCGAGCGCTCGAGGTTGCCGCCGTACTCGTCGAGCTTGGCCTCGAGGCGGGTGAAGAGGGCGAGGGCGTCGGCGCCGCCGCCGGCGAAGCCGACGAGGACCTTCCCCTTGCCGGCGCGGCGTATCTTGCGCGCCCCGCCCTTGACCACGGTCGAGTTGTTCATCGTCACCTGGCCGTCGCTGCCCATCGCCACCTTGCCGTCGCGGCGCACGAGCAGGACCGTGGTCGAGGAGAACGTATCCATGGCGCGAGGGATTGTAGCAGGGGAGGCGGAGCGCGGCCGGGGTAGTCCTCCGCCGGTCTATCGGCGGCACTCCTTGTCCCTGTCATCCTGGGTTGCCCACCGGCTGACGCCGGCCACAAAGGATGAAAGGCGCATCTCCCCTTGCATTGTCTTCCTGAGCGGGAGCGAAGGATCGGGCGGGGGGCGGCGCGAGATCGGTTCGTCCGCGCGCCACCCGCCCACCCGATCCTTCGCTCCCGCTCAGGATGACAGACAGGAAGAATTCACAAGCACAAACTCTGCGGTCTTTTCACGGCCTCTCCGCCGCCAGCGCCGCAAGGAAGGCCTCCGGCTCGTCCGGGGTGACGATGAGGCGGCTCTCGCCCCAGTCGAGGAGGACGGCGTGGGCGAGGTCGCTCGCCGCGAGGTCGAACTCGCCGAGGAGCTGCGAGTCGAAGCCGCCGGTCCCCGCGGAGACGCCGCCCGCGGTCACCAGGCGCTCGAGGTGGGCGGTCTCGCCGGGGGTGAGGCGGCGGGCCGCCACCCCGGCGAGGTCTCGCCGCTCGCGCCGGCGGCGCATCTGGACGACCAGCTCGAGCCGTGGCCCGCGGGGTCCGCCGTGCCCGCCGGCGTCGATCGCGAGGACCTCGAGCCAGAGCGGATCGAGGTCGCCGCTCATCCGCCAGGCCATCCACGGCACCAGGGCGACGGCGAGGGCGAGGACCGCCGGCCAGCGCCGTCCGCTCCACCAGGCCGCTCCGGCGACGGCGACGAGGAGGAGCGCGAGGCCCAGGAGCAGGCCGGCCAGGCGCCGCCGGCCGCGGCGGATGGCGCCGCCCGGCGCGCAGGGGAAGCGCTGCCCGGAGCCCTCCGGGCCGGCGATCGTGGTGCCGCTCATCTCAGATTTGTGAAGAAATCTCCGCGCTTCATTCGTAGGGCGCAACACCTTCTCCATTGTCATCCTGAGCGCAGCGAAGGATCTGGGTGGGGGGCCTGTAAACAACGCTGTTTCTTGACTTTAGAGAGCCCTGCCCCCAGATCCTTCGCTCCGCTCAGGATGACAAGGCAGAGGAATTCCCACGCAACAAGAGAAGCTCGCCTGGCTTGTTCCGAAAAATTCACAGCCTCTCAGCCCCGGCCGGCGCCGCGCGCCCGCGGGTGCGCCTCGCGGTAGACCGCCAGCAGGCGGTCGATCTCGAGATGGGTGTACTTCTGGGTGGTGGAGAGCGAGGCGTGACCGAGGAGCTCCTGGATCGCCCGCAGATCGGCGCCGTTCTCCAGCAGGTGGGTGGCGAAGGTGTGGCGGAGGGTGTGCGGGTGGACGCCGGCGGCGATCGCCGCCTCGCCGACGTAGCGGTCGAGGATGCGCCGCACCGAGCGGTCGGTCAGCCGCCCGCCGTCGCGGAAGTTGAGGAAGATCGGCTCCTCGCCGTCCCCGCCGCTCGCCTCGCCGCGGACCGACTCCCACACCTCGAGCCAGGCGCGGAGGGCCTCCGCCGCCGGCCGGCCGAAGGGCACCATGCGCTCCTTGTTCCCCTTGCCGACCACCCGCAGGGCGCGGCCGGGCAGGTCGACCGCCCGCCAGTCGAGGCTCACCAGCTCGCCGACCCGCAGCCCCGTGGCGTAGAGCAGCTCGAGGATGGCGCGGTCGCGGCGGGCGGCGGGCCCGTCGCCCGAGGGCGCCTCGAGCAGATTCTCGATCTCGCCGGGCCGCAGGTGGCGGGGGAGCGTCTTGGGGACCCTGGGCGTCGGCACGCCCTGGGCCGGGTTGGCGGCGAGGAACCCCTCGCGGCAGGCGAAGCGGAAGAAGCTGCGCACGGCGGAGAGAGCCCGCCCCTGGCTCCGGCGGCCGGTGCCGCGGCGGGCGAGGGCCGCGAGATAGCTGCGCACGGCGAGCGCGTCGACCTCGCCGGGCTCGATCTCCTCGGCGGGCCGGGCGAGGAAGTCGCGGGCGAGGAAGTCGAGGAAGCGCACGAGGTCCCCCTCGTAGGCGCGCACCGTCTCGTGGGAGGCGTTGCGGTCGCGCAGGTGCTCGAGGTAGCTGTGGATGAGGCGGCGGACGGTCATGAGACGACGACCGCCTCTCGCGGGACCCCGGCCGCAGCGATCGTGGAGATCGTGGCGATACCGTGCCGCTCCGCCCAGGCGGCGAGATCGGCGCGGGAGCGCTCGACGTGGGCCGCCTTGCGATCGGCCTTGCGCGCCCGCTCCGGCAGGTCGGGGAAGAGCCCATAGTTGATGTTGGCGGGCTGGAAGCGCGCCGGGTCCGACTCGGTCAGGTGGCGCGCCAGCGCCCCCAGGGCGGTCGTCGGCGGCAAGGGCTCGGGGGCGCCGCCGGCGCGCTCCAAGGCGAGATAAATGCCGATCGCGAGACCCGTCGCCGCCGATTCGAG
>DATBQN010000073.1:0-8712 GCA_036560825.1 Thermoanaerobaculia bacterium | reverse complement strand
GCTACGGCCTCCTCGAGCCCGGCGCGCCGGCGCGCCGCCGGCCTAGCTTCCACGCCCTGCGCACCCACGTCGAAGAGCTCCAGGGAAGCCAACTCGAGGAGATCCTCCCCGCGCCACCCCCGGCGCACCTCTACCGTTTCCGCCGCCCGGACGGCGCCGAGGTCGTCGCCGGCTGGAGCGCCCGAGGAATTGCCCGCGTCACCCTCCCGCGCCCGGCCGCAACAGTCCGCGGCCGCGACGGCGAGACGCTCCCGGCGCCCGCCGGCCCCGAGGTCGAGCTCGGGCCGTCGGTGCGCTACTTCCGGCTCGTGGGACCTGTGAGCGAGCGAACGTGAGCCGCCATCCCTGGGAGCTGACGCTGGGTGAGTTCGTCGAGCAGGTGCGTCGAGATTATGGGATCGAGGTCCAGGCGGCCGCCGAGATCGAAGGCGGGCTCTTTCTGCTCGCTGGTGGAGTCGTCGTCGCGCTGCCGGGAATGTACGAAGAGGACATCCTGACGCGAAGGGTGTTACGGAGCCTCTGCAGGCAGCTCCACTTGCCAGCCGTCGACTTCGGTCTCGAGGAAGAAGTCGACTGAGAGGATCGAGTCAGGCCGCGACACGGGTCTCGATCGACAGAGCTGCCACAGCGTCGGGCGCTGTGTCAGTTCCCGAGATCGGTTCCAACCGGGATCTGGCTTGTTCGTACATGTCCCAAAAGCGCCGCGGTGCCGCGGTGAGCCCGGCGAACGGCGCGATCCCCACCTGAGCGCTCGCGGCGACTTGCACGGCGAGGAGCCGCCGCAGCTCGCGCGGGAGGTCTTCCAGCCGCCGGGTCTGCGTGGCCAGATCGACCTCCAGGCATTGACCGATCCACCATCCGTCTTCCTGGAAGACGACGGCGCGGATCGAGCGGAGATCCTGAGGTGCCCCGGCGGTCATCGACGCTATTCTACGCCTCCTACTTCTCGAACACCTCCGCCACCGGCACGATCTCGATCGACGTCGGGCGGATCTTGAGGTCCTCGAATTTTTTGTCGGTGTCGAGGACGTCGGGGTCGACCTTGGCGTTGTAGGTCTTGGGGCTGGGGTCGTCCTTCTCGAGGGCGGCCTTGAGGTCGGCCGCGTGGTCGGTGACGAGGACCGCCTGGTAGTCCTCCGTCTGGAGGTACTTCTTCGCCGCGCGATTGACCTCGTCGAGCGTCAGCTTGGGGACGCGGGCCTGGATCTCGTCGAGGAAGCTCGGGGTGCCGTAGAAGCGGCTGTCCATGAGGAAGCCGAGGCGGTTCTGGAGCGTCTGCCCCCAGAGCTTGGCGTAGTTGACGACGAAGTCGCGGGTGAGCTCGAACTGCGCCTGGGTCATGCCGTGCTCGCGGAGCTCGGCCACCTGGTATAGCGCCGCGCGGAGGGCGAAGCGGGCGTTCTGCGGCTCGACGGGCCGGATCCAGACGGAGAAATACTGCTCGCGGCGCGGCACGCCGGGCACCGGCGTCGAGGTGCGCGGCGGGTTCGCGCGATGCTCGATGTAGGAGTAGTCGCCGTAGTTGAGGCCGCGCTTCTCGCGCAGCTCGGACATCAGCTTGCCGTGCGAGGTGCGGTGCTCGCCCAGGTAGCTGTCGACGACCATGAGCGGATAGAAGTCGGGGTCGCTGCGGGTGATCGGCAGCGGGTACCCGAAATGGAGGCCGACCGAGGCCGTGCGCTTGTCGACGAGGGTGAAGCGCCGGCCCTCGACCGCCGGCGCCGGCGGGAGCGCGGCGCGTCCCGGCGTGCCGGCGGGGAGGGCGTCGAGGTCCTTCGCCAGCGCCGCCGGGTAGTCCGCTGGATAGCCGCCGGCGACCCCGACGAGCAGGCGGGCGCGCGTGTAGTGGGCCTTGTAGAAGGCCTTGACGTCCTCGATCGTGATGCTCTTCAAGCCGGCGACCGTGCCGGCCGGCGGATGGCCGTAGGAGTGGCCGGCGAAGATGCGGTCCTGGATCTCCTCGAGGCCCAGGAGCTCGTCGCTCCCGCTCCGCAGCGTGGTGGTGAGGAAGGCGAGGGTCTCCTCCTTGTTGCGCTCGAAGTCGCCGGGCGTGAATGCGGGCTCGAGGACCGCCTCGACGAGGAGGTCGGTGTAGGGCGCCAAGTGGTCGCGGTGCACCTTGCCCGAAAAGACGGTGACCTCGCGATCGACCTCGCCGTCGACGCTCGCCGCCATCGGGTAGAGCGTCTCGACGAGCTGGCTGAAGGAGTGCTTCTCGGTCCCCGCCTTGGTGATCATCCGCGCCGTCAGCGCGGCGAGGCCCTCCTTGCCGGCCGGATCGTCGATCGAGCCGGCGTCGAAGACGAGACGGACGGCGACGATCGGCGTCCTCGGGCTGGGCAGGGTGACGACCCCGCCGGCGGCGGGCTCCGCGGCACGCAGTGGCGTAATGCCGGCGATGCCGGCGAGCATCACAGCGAGCCAGGCGGCGGTGTAGAGGGCTCCGGCCGGCGATCGGCGGATGCTCATCGCGACGTCCTCCCCGCGGCGGCCGCCGGTTTCGGCGCCGCCGGGTGCGAAAGGGTGACCAGGGTGCGGTTCTCGGGGCGGAAGACCTGGCGGGCGACCCGCGCGACGTCCTCCGGCGTCACCGCGAGGTACTCGGCGTAGAGCTGATTGATCGTCCCCACGTCGCCGGTCAGCTCGATGGCGCGGGCGGCCTGGCGGGCGATGGCGCCCGGGCCGTCGAGCGACAGCGCGAGCTCGTAGCGCAGGTGCGCCTTGATGCGCGAGAGGCTGATCGGGCTGACGGGGATGCGGCCGAGGTCGGCGAGCGCCTTCTCGATCGCCTGCTGCACCTTGGGCACGAGGTCATCGGAGCGCACCCGCGCGTAGACCGTGAAGAGGTAGGGATCGCGGTGCGGCTCGTCGTCGCCGGCGAGCGTGTCGGTCCACTGCCGCTGCACCACCATGTCCTGGTAGAACGGCGCCGACTCGGCGAAGACGAGCTGCGCCGCGAGGTCGAGCACCGCGGCGTCGCGGCCGGCGAGCGAGAAGGCCGGCGTATGGTAGGCGAGGAAGAGCTGCGGCCGCGTCGGGTTCGGCCAGTCGAGATGGGCCTCCTGCGCCGCCGCCTGCGGCGGCTCGGGCGGGATCGCCGGCCGCTGGTAGCCCGGCTTCCAGTCGCCGTAGTAGCGCTTGGCGAGCGTCACCACCCGCTCGGGCGAGACGTCGCCGACGACCAGGAGGACGACGTTCTCCGGCCGGTAGTAGCGGCGGAAGAAGCCCAGGCTGTACTCGTAGTAGCCGGGCATCGCCTGCACGTCCTTCAAGAACCCGATCGTCGTGTGCTTGTAGGTGTGCGACGTGAAGGCGAGGTCGCGGAGCTTCTCGAACATCGGCTGGAAGGGCGACGAGGCGCTCTTGTTGTACTCGCCGAGCACCGCCTGCGACTCGGTGCGGAAGGCGTCCTCGCCGTACTTGAGGTTCTTGAAGCGGTCCGACTCCATGTCCATGATGGCCTCGAGCTGCGACGACGGCCCGATGACGTAGAAGTTGGTGAAGTCGTCGGTTGTGAAAGCGTTCGAGTCGGCGCCCAGGCGCTCCAGCGCGTCGTCGTAGCGCTCCTTGGGGTACTTGTCGGTGCCGCGGAACATCATGTGCTCGAAGAAGTGGGCGAAGCCGCTGTGGCCGGGCTCGATCTCGTCGCGCGAGCCGGTGCGGACGACCGAGAAGTAGGCGACCGTCCCCGGGCTGTCGTAGGGGATGACGACGATCTTGAAGCCGTTGGGGAGCGTCGCCTGGTGGACCTTGAACGGGAACACGTCCGCGGGCCTGGCGGGGGCGTCGGCGGCGAGCGCCGCGGTGGCGGAAGCGAGCGCGGCGATGGAAAGCGCGATCGCGGCGGCGAGCGCGCGGCTCGGTCGAAGTCTCACGGGCGGGATCTCCTTTTCTGCGGAGCCTGCGGCGACGCGGCCTTCGAAAGCTGCCGGCGCCTGGGCGGGCGGTATTATAACGGCCATGAGACGGCTCCTCACGGTCCTCCCGCTCGTTCTCCTCTCCGGTTGTCTCGTCGCCTTGGCCGCCCTGCGCTTCGCCGCCCGCCCGCCGGCCCCGGCGCTCGTCGCCGCGCGCGAGCCGGCCGCCGTGCGCACTCTTGCCGCCGCGCGCCAGGAGCCCGCCGCGGAGGCCGCCGCGCGCCAGCAGCGCCGCACCCCCGTCGTCGTCGTCGCCCAGCGGGTGTCTCCGGCGGTGGTCAACGTCTCCGCCGAGTCGATCGTGCGCGAGGCCGACCCCTTCTTCGGCGGCTTCTTCGGCTCGCGGGCGCGGAAGGCCCAGTCCCTGGGCTCCGGCTTCATCGTCGACCCGAACGGCATCGTGGTGACCAACGCGCACGTCGTCGCCGGCGCCTCGCGCATCGTCGTCACCACGCTCGACGCCCGCGAGCTCCAGGCTTCCGTCCTCGGCTCGGACAGCGACGCCGACCTCGCCGTCCTCAAGGTCTCGGGCAAGGGCCTGCCGGCGGTGCCGCTGGGCAACTCCGCCGACCTCATGATCGGCGAGACGGTGGTCGCCATCGGCAACCCCTTCGGCCTCTCGCACTCGGTCACCTCGGGGGTGCTCTCGGCGCGCGGGCGGACGGTGCCCTCCGAGGCCGGCGCGCGAGTGTTCACCGACTTCCTGCAGACCGACGCCTCGATCAACCCCGGCAACTCCGGCGGCCCGCTGGTCAACATCGAGGGCCAGGTGATCGGCATCAACACCGCGATCGTCTCCGGCGCCAACGGCATCGGCTTCGCGATCCCCGCCGACCGCGCGCGCCGGGTGGTGCAGGACCTGCTGCGCTTCGGCGAGCTCCGGCCGCTGTGGACCGGCCTCCGCTTGATGACCGTCGACCCCGAGCTGGCGCGCCGCAACGACCTCGCGACCACCCATGGCGCGCTCGTCGACCGCGTCTACCCGGACTCGCCGGCGGCGCGCGCCGGCTTCGCCAAGGGCGACGTCATCGTCGCCGTCCAGGGCCGGCCGGTGGCGGCGCGCGAGGACGTCACGACGGCGCTCTATTCGCTCCCCGAGGGGACGCCGATCGCCCTCCGCGTGGAGCGTGGTGGCCGCGGCAGCCGCCCGGTCGAGCTGCGCCTCGCGCCGGCCGCTCCGCCGCGCGGGCTCGGCCTGCAGATCCTCGAGCAGCGCGTCGGCCTCGCGGTGGAGGAGCGGGGCGGCGGGCTCGAGATCTCGCGCGTCGCCGGGGGCAGCAGCGCGGCGCGCACCGGGCTCGAGTCGGGCGACGCGATCCTCCAGGCGAACGGCCGCGACGTGACGACGACCGCCGCGCTCGGCGAGGAGGTGCTCCGCGGCTTCGATCGCGGCAGCCTCCTCCTCGTCGTCCAGCGCGGCCGCTTCGCCTACAACCTGGAGTTCCAGCTGGACTAGAGAGCGGCCGCTCTCATCCGATGCCCCACCGCATCGCTCTCCTCGTCTCCGGCGCCTCGGGGATGCTGCTGCCGCGCCACGCGCTCGGGCGCCTCGCCGCGCACCCGGAGATCGAGCGCATCCATCTCGTCGTCTCGGCGGGCGCCTCGCAGGTGCTGCGCCACGAGCTGGGCGCGGAGAGGACCAGCGCCGAGGACCTGGCGGCGGCCGCCGGGCTGGACGGCGCGGCGCGCGACAAGCTCCGCCTCCACCGCGACAACGAGCTCGACGCCCCCATCGCCTCCGGCTCCTACCGGCTGACCGGCACGCTCGTCCTCCCCTGTAGCGCGGGCACGCTGGGGGCGCTCGCCACGGGCTCCGCGCGCACCCTCGTGCACCGCGCCGGCGCGGTGGCGCTCAAGGAGGGCTGGCCGCTCGTCCTCGGCTTCCGCGAGACGCCCCTCTCGCTCGTCCACGTCGAGAACATGCGCCGCCTCCTCTTCGCCGGCGCCACCCTCCTGCCGCCCGTCCCCGCCTTCTACATCGGCGGCGAGGACCTCGGCCGCTTCCTCGACCACTACGTGCTGCGGGTGCTCGACCGCTTCGGCATCGCCGAGCCGGGCGCGCCGGGGCTGCGCTGGGGAGAGGAGTGAGGCGAGGATCGTTACGCGATCCGACGGCTCGGCCTGCGGGGTGGACGACTCGTCCCTGAGCTCTCGGCCGGCAAAATAGTCGGTGGTACCCTCGTTCCCGACAGCCGTCAGCGAGCCCCGCTGCGCGAAGCGCATCGCTCTGCCGAGGGAGCACCGATGAGACCCAGAGACAGCTGGCGAGGCTGGGTGAGACTCTCCATGGCCCTGGCTCTGGGCGCAGCCCTGAGCAGCGCCGGAGCCGCCGCTCGATACCGAGCCCTTCCCGTGGCGCCCGAGATCCTGTTTACGCCGAGAGACGAGCGCGGCGTCAGCTTCACCGCGGATGGGCGCACGGCCTTCTTCACGGTGCGGCTGGCAGCCGAGGGCTATCTCCAGGTGATCTGCACCTCCACCCTGCGAGAGGGCCACTGGGCGGAGCCCCAGGTGCTGCCCTTCTCCGGCGGCCCCGCGTTCGACGCCGACCCCTTCGTCACGGCGGACGGGAAGACCCTCTACTTCGCCTCCAGCCGAAGCCCGGAAGGCGGAGAGACTCCCGTCCTCGACATCTGGGTGGCGGAGCGCGCCGGCGCCGGCTGGAAGCCGCCTCGTCGGCTCGCCGGCAAGGTGAGGGGCAAGGGCAGCGTCCGCTCACCCGTGCTCGGCCGCTCCGGGCGGCTCTACTTCTCGTCCACTCGCGACGGCTCCAACAAGCTGTACTACGCCGACCCCACGGCCGACGGGCTCGGGGAAGCCGTGCCGCTGGGCGAGGGCCTGAACGGCGCCGGGGAGGCCGTGGGGCTGGCCGTCAATCCGGCGGAGGACACGCTCGTGTTCGCGGCCCTGGGCGGCGCGGACGAGCTCCTCGCTCCCGGCCAGGTCTATCCGCGCGGCGACCTGTACGTCAGCCACAGGACGAACGGCGTCTGGAGCCCGGCGCGGCGTCTGGGCGAGCCGATCAACACCGCCGCGGCCGAGGGCTCTCCCTCCTTCTCGAGCGACGGGCGCTGGCTCTACTTCATGAGCGAGCGCGGCTTCGCCACCAGGCAGGACATCGTGCTGACCTACGACGCGCTCGAGAGAGGCCTGGCCACGAGCCTGAACGGCCGCGGCAACATCTACCGCATCGACGCCCGCGTCCTGGAGGCCTACCGATGAGCGGTCTCGGCCGTGCTCTGCGAGCGACGGCGGTCGCCTGTCTGGCGTTGGCCTGCGAGGTCGGGGCCGAGCCGGGTGCCGAGCCCGGAGCGCGCCTGCTGGCGCCCGGCGTGATCTCGACCCCGGGCAACGAGTTCAGCGGCACCATGACCCCCGATGGGCGGGAGATCTACTTCAGCCGGAGCGTCCCGCGCTCCTACATGTACGCCATCTTCGTCAGCCGCAGGGTGGAGGGCCGATGGACGCGGCCGGAGCTGGCGCCCTTCTCCGGCCACGGCCGGGACTTCGATCCCGTGCTCTCGCCCGACGGGAAGAGGCTGGTATTCATCTCCGACCGTCCGGTGACACCCGGCGTGCCCCACCACGACTACGACATATGGATGGTCGAACGAACGGCGGGCGGCGGGTGGAGCGAGCCTCGCAACCTGGGCGCGCCGGCGAACACCGAGAAGCCGGCCGGCGAGCGCGGCTGGGGCCAGAACGAATGGTTCGCGTCCCTGGCTGCGGACGGCACGCTCTACGTCTCATCCGACGGCTACGAGCCCGGGCGGACGCAGATCTACGCGCTCCGTTGGATCGACGGCCGCTATCAGAAGCCGGAGAACCTCGGCCCTGCCATCAACGGCGACGGCCTGGAGAACGGCGAGCCGATCATCGCGCCGGACCAGAGCTTCCTCCTCTTCAGCGGCTACGGCCGCAAGGGAGGGTACGGCGGTTGGGACGTCTACATCAGCCGCCACCGGCCCGACGGAACCTGGTCCGAGCCGGAGAACCTGGGTCCCGCGGTCAACACCTCCGCGCGCGACTACAGCCCGCGCCTGGAGCCCGACGGCCATACCCTGGTCTTCACCAGCGAGCGCAACTTCGCCACCGGCCGCAAGACCCCGGTGACCTGGGCCGAGCTGAGCGCCGGCCTCGCGAGCCTGCTCAACGGGAACGGGAACCTCTACGAGATCGACCTCTGCTCGCTGAAGCTGAAGTCGTTTCCCTGCCCTTAGATAGATCGCGCCGAGCGCTACAACCGCTTTTCGTAGGTGTGCTGGGTCTTCTTGCGGATGTAGCCGAGGCTCTCGTAGAAGGGATGCGACTCCGCGCGGACGACGTTGGACCGCACGACCATCGACCCCAGGCCCTGCCTCGCGGCCCATCGCTCCGCCGCGGCGACCAACGCGGCTCCGATGCCCGTCCGCCGCGCGGCGGACGCGACCACAAGGCCGACGAGCTCGGCTCGCTCGCCCGACTCGAGGAGTAGGCGGCGCTCCGCCGCGACCCAGCCCACGAGAGCGGAGTCCGGGCCGACCGCCACGGCGACGAAGCGATCGGCGAGCGCTAGCAGGGCGGACAGACGGGAGGAGATCTCCTGAGCCGTGGCGGGATACCCGAGCTCGACGCTGAGGGCGGCGATCTCCGCCGCATCGGCCGATCGGGCGGCTCGGATGTGGACGGCTGCGATCATTTCCGCCCTCTCCGCACGAGGTCGCGGGTGACGTCGGCGACGGTGCGGGCGCCGGCGAGGGCCATGGCGAGGTCGAGCTCGTCGCGGAGGACGCGGAGGACCCAGGCGACCCCGGCC
>DATBQN010000072.1:0-4281 GCA_036560825.1 Thermoanaerobaculia bacterium | reverse complement strand
CATCTACAACTTCCTCAAGTCGTCGACCGAGGCCGAGCTCCTCGCCAAGCCGCAGCTGCGCATCACCGAAGGCGAGAAGGCCAACCTGGTGATCGGCGACCGCGTGCCGATCCCGCTCACCACCTTCAACACCTCGAACACCATCGGCGGCAACATCGTGCCGATCACCTCCTTCCAGTACCAGGACGTCGGCATCAAGATCGAGATGGAGCCGCGCGTCCATCACAACCAGGAGGTGACGATCAAGCTGAAGATCGAGGTGTCGCAGCTCAACGGCAACGCGCCGGGCACCACGCAGCCGATCATCGGCACCCGCACCATCGACTCGACGATCCGCCTGAAGGACGGCGAGACCAACTTCCTGGCCGGCCTCATTCGCAGCGACTCGACGAACACCGACGACGGCATCCCGGGCCTCTCCGAGATCCCCATCCTCGGGCGTCTCTTCTCGAACAAGAACACCAACCACCAGCGGACCGACGTCATCCTGACCATCACGCCGCACATCATCCGCCAGGCCGAGATCACCGAGGAGGACCTGCTGCCGATCTGGGCGGGGACCGAGGCCAACGTCACCTTCCGCGGCGGCAGCCCGCGCGTCGAGTCCGACGTGGAGGGGCCGTTCGAGGGCAACGAGGGGACGCCCGAGCAGATCCAGGACGCCATCCGCCGGCGGGTGCAGCGGCTGCCGCGCGGCCTGCGCCCGGGCGAGCCGGGCGCCGAGCCGCAGCCGAGCCAGCCGCCGCAGGCGCCGCCGGGCGTCAACCTGGTGCCGGTGACGCCGCCGTCGGACATCTTCCGGCCGCCGGCGCAGCCCACCCTGCCGGTGCCGCCGCAGCAGCCGGGATCGGCGATCCAGCCGATCATCCCGCAAGGGCAGGCCGAGCTCGATGGAGTGGCGCCGCCGCCCGCGCCGACCGCGGCAACTGGCCAGGACGGCTCGTCGAGCGGCGTCGCCCTCGCCGCCGAAACCTCTCAGCCCGCGGCGGCGCCCGCGCCGGCGGCGGTGGTCGCCGCGCGCTCGAGCGTGCGCGCCGCGGGGGCGGCGGTGCAGCTCTGGCTGACCCCGCAGCGCCTCCAGGTGGCGCCCGGCGAGCGCTTCGAGGTGACCCTCCGGGCGTCGTCCCAGGAGCCGGTGTCCCATCTGCCGCTCGCCCTCGCCTTCGATCCCAAGATCCTGGCGGTCGAGAAGGTCGAGGCGGGCGATTTTCTGGGCGGCAAGGGCGTCGCCCAGGTGCTCTCCGACGCCTCGCACAGCGGCGACCTGGTGATCGGCGCCAGCCGGCTCGGCAAGGTGCCGGGGGTGGCGGGCAACGGCGCCATCGCCCGCATCACCTTCCGCGCCCTGGCCGCGGGCTCCTCGCGCCTCGAGTTCCACGACAGCGGCGCGCTCGACGCCGGCCTGCATCCGCTCGCCTCGCGGACGCGCCCGGCCCTCGTCGAGGTCACGGACGGCGCCGGCACGCCGCAGCGCCCGAAGCCGACGCCGGCGGTCCCGCAAGGTCCTGGGGCGCCCAAGGGTTGAGGTGGTCGATGAGGGCTTGCGGACGATCGCGCGCGGACTCCGGCTACACCCTGGCCGAGCTGGTCATGGTGGCGGCGGTGATGGTCACCCTGGCGGCGGTGGCGCTCCCGGTCGCCAAGTACACCACGCTGCGGAGCAAGGAGAACGAGCTGCGCTCCGACCTGCGGGAGATGCGCCTGGCGATCGACGAGTACAAGCGCTACAGCGAGTCCGGTCTCATCCAGGTCGACCTCGGGACCGACGGCTACCCGCCGAAGCTCGAGGTGCTGGTCGAGGGGGTGCCGCTGATCGGCCAGGTCGACAAGAAGGCCAAGTTCCTGCGCCGCGTCCCCATCGATCCGATGACCGGCAAGGCGGAGTGGGGCCTGCGCAGCTACCAGGATGCGTGGGACTCGACCTCCTGGGGAGGCGAGGACGTCTACGACGTCTACTCGCTGGCGCGCGGCGCCGGCATGAACGGCGTGGCGTACGCGAAGTGGTAGGCGCGAGAGGCGAGGAGACCGCATCATGATCGAGCGCGCGAACACCCGGGGCGAGAGCGGCTTCACCCTGCTCGAGCTGATCGTCGTCATCGCCATCATCGGCATCCTGGCGGCGATCGCCATGCCGGCGATGAAGGACATGCCGACCCGCGCCAACGAGGCGGTCCTGAAGACCAACCTGCACACGCTGCGCGACGTCATCGATCAGTACTATGGCGACAAGGGGCACTACCCGCAGACGCTCCAGGCGCTGGTCGACGCGGGGTACCTGCGGGCGCTCCCCATGGACCCGATCACCAAGAAGAACGACACCTGGGTGGCGGTCTTCGAGGATCCCGACAAGCAGTCTCCCGACAGCGGCGGCACGGGAGGCGATAGCGGAGGCGCCGGGGCCGGCGCCGGCGGCGAGACGGACCCGGGCCAGCCGGGCATCGTCGACGTCCATTCCGGCGCCGAAGGGACGGCGCTCAACGGGACGCCCTACAAAGAGTGGTGATAGGGACCGGTGAGGATGTCCGGATCCACTGAATCCGTCCTCGATGCGCCTCCGCGCCGGCGGGGCGAGGCGGGCTACAACCTCGTCGTCCTCGTCATGGCGATCGCCATCCTCAACATCATGGTGGCGGCGATGCTCCCCCTGTGGAGCACGCAGATCCGGCGCGAGAAGGAGAACGAGCTGATCTTCCGCGGCCTGCAATACGCGGAGGCGATCCGCGTCTTCAACAAGCGCGTCGGCCGCCCGCCCTCGACGCTCCAGGAGCTGATGGAGGTCAATCCGCGCTGCATCCGCCAGCTCTGGAAGGATCCCATGGTCGAGGACGGCAAGTGGGCGGTGATCCATCAGGGGGACCTGTCGCCCGTCCAGACGCCCGGCTCGACGCCCACGGGCAGGGCTCCGACCACGGCCACCCCCGTCCCCAGCGAGGAGCCGGGGACGGTGTCGGTCGGCCCCATCGTCGGCGTCCGCAGCCGCAGCACCCGCGAAGCGATCGAGATCTGGAACGGGCAGACGCACTACAACGAGTGGAGCTTCACCATCTACGCCCTGGCGCGGGGCGCCGCGGCGCCTCCCAATCAGCCGCCTCCGAACGGCGTCCAGCAGCAGTTGGGCCGTCCCGGAGCGGGGCTTCCTCCGGGCGCCGCCGGCGCCGCCGGCACGGGTCGTCTGGATCTCAGCGCGCGCTGGGTCGGCCGGCCCCTTCCCGGGGCGACGTCCATGGGTATCCAGCCCATCGGCGCCGGACCGGTGACCGGAGCTCCCGGCGTCGGCGGGCCGGCGAAGCCCACCAAACCCACGCAGTGACGATGGCGAAGCGGTCGAGGGTCGCGAAGCCGTGAAGATCAGGGTGCGGCGGCTGCCCACCGCCCGCGACCTCCCGCTGCCCGGCCCGGCCTCGCCCGGCAGCGCCGGCCTCGACCTCCGCGCCGCGCTCCCCGCCGATGCGCCCGAGCTGACGATCCCGCCCGGTCACCGGGTCCGCGTCCCCACCGGCCTCGTCCTCGAGATCCCTCGCGGCTGGGAGGGGCAGGTGCGGCCGCGGAGCGGCCTCGCCCTCTCCCACGGCATCACCCTCGTCAACGCGCCGGGGACGATCGACAGCGACTACCGCGGGGAGGTCGCCGTGCTCCTCGTCAACCTGGGAAGCGCGCCCTACCGCCTGCAGCGCGGCGACCGCATCGCCCAGCTCCTCCTCGCCCGCGCCGAGCCCGTCGAGTGGGAGGAGGTCGACGATCTCGCCGGGAGCGGCCGCGGCGACGGCGGCTTCGGCTCGACCGGCCTGTCCTAGCGAACCTCCTCCTGTCGCGCCTCGAAGGGCATGCCTCGCGCCGCGAGGCGGGCGTACAATCACGGCTGTGAGAGCCTGGGCGCTAGTCGCCGCATGGACGCTCCTCGCGGGCGCCGCGCCCTGTGCCCATCCCGGTCAGGTGAGCTCGAAGAGCGGGGTCTCCGGCGCGGCCCCGCGGCCGGCGAGCGCCACCGCGCCGGCGCCCGCGCCGCCGGTCGCTCGTGTAGCCGGCGACGACTTCGCCGCGCGGGTCCGACCGATCCTCACGGCGCGCTGCCAGCCGTGTCACTTCGCCGGCGGGAAGATGTACGCGCGCCTCCCCTTCGATCGCGCCGAGACCGTTCTATCGCTGCGCGAGAAGCTCTTCACCCGCATCAAGGACGAGGCCGAGCGGCGGCCGATCCGCGAGTTCCTCGCCGCGCATGCCGCCGCCGGCGGCAAGGCTTCCGGCACGCCCGGCACTTCCTGATCTGCGCCCATGCGTCGG
>DATBQN010000071.1:0-7764 GCA_036560825.1 Thermoanaerobaculia bacterium | reverse complement strand
CGCAGCGCGCCCAGGCGAGCGTGCCGTGGAGCTCCAGAGGATCGGAGCTGCCGGCGCGCTGGTGGAGTCCGTCGACGTTCTGGGTCACCAGACAGTAGGACGGAAACAGGCGCTCCCATCTTGCAAGGGCGAGGTGCGCCGGGTTGGGCGCGACGGCCGACGCCCGGCGGTAGCGCTCCGCGTACCATTGCCAAACGCGCCGAGGGTCGCGACGGAATGCCTGCGGCGTCGCCATGTCCTCGGGGTGCACCCGCTGCCAGACCCCGCCCACGTCGCGGAAGGTGTCGAGGCCGCTCTCCTTCGACACCCCGGCCCCGGTGAAGGCGACGACGGAGCGGGCGGCGGCGAGGCGCGGGACGACGGCGCGGACATCGGTTGAGAGGGCGGCAAAGGGCGGGGCGTCGGGCACCGGCCGATTCTGACATCCAACCCCATTCTCCGCCCCCTACCGCGCCGATCCGCGGCGCAGCAGCTTGACGCCCTTCCCTCCCCCTGCTACAAGCCGCACCCATGCCCTCGCTACCGACGAACTTCGGGTTGCTCGAGGAGGAGGACTGCCGCTACGAGACCAGCCGGGTGGCGGTGCTGCCGGTGCCCTTCGAGCGGACGACGACCTACGGCAAGGGGACCTCGGGCGGCCCCGCGGCGATCATCCGGGCCTCGCAGAGCATGGAGCTGTGGGACGAGGAGCTGGGGAGCGAGCCGTTCCGGCAGGGGATCGCGACCCTGCCGCCGTACCTGCCGGAAGCGTTCGACATGGCCGCCGCCCTGGGCGAGCTGGAGGCCGAGGCCGGGCGGCACCTCGCGGCGGGCAAGTTCCTCGTCACCCTGGGCGGCGAGCACAGCCTCACCCAGGCGCCGGTCGCCGCCGCCCTTGAGGTCCACGGCGAGATCGGCGTCGTCCAGTTCGACGCCCACGCCGACCTGCGCGAGGAGTTCGAGGGCACCCCCCATTCGCACGCCAGCGTGATGAAGCGGATCGTCGACTCCGGCGTCCCCACGCTCGCCGTCGGCATCCGCTCGCTGTCCACCCCCGAGGCGGCGCTCGTCCGCGAGCGCAAGCTCCACGTCGTCTGGGGGCACCAGCTCCATCCCTCGCCGCCGGAGCTCTACTTCGGCCTGCTCACCAAGCTGCCGCAGAAGGTCTACCTCACCTTCGACGTCGACTTCTTCGACCCCTCCCTCGTCCCCGGCACGGGCACCCCGGAGCCCGGCGGCGGCACCTGGTACCCGACCCTCCTCCTCCTGCGCGCCCTCTTCCGCAGCCGCACCGTGGTGGCCATGGACGTCGTCGAGCTGGCGCCGATCGGCGGCCAGCCGGCGAGCGATTTCCTCGCCGCCAAGCTCGTCTACAAGTGCCTGGGCTATCTACAGGAGAAGGAGACCGGGAGCGGTCCGCAGTGGCAACGCTGAGCTTGCGGGAAGGCCTGCCGCCGCGAAGAGATCCGCCAGATCCGGCGGGAGCGGCGCCTCGAAGGCGACCGGCTCGCGGGTCGCCGGGTGCCGGAAGGCGAGCCGCCAGGCATGGAGCGCGGGCCGCGGCAGGTCGCGGCAGCGCGCCGCCAGATCGGCGTCGGCGAGCGCCCTCAAGAGCCCCGCGATGTGGCGCGGCTCGCCGTACACCCGGTCGCCGACGAGCGGCAGGCCGAGGGCGGCGAGGTGGACGCGGATCTGGTGGGTGCGGCCGGTCTTCAGGCGGCAGGCGAGGAGCGAGAGCGGCCCGCGCGGCGACTCGGCGAGCCGCTCGTAGAGGGTGAGGGCGTCGCGCCCCGACGTCGAGGAGGCCAGCCGCCGGCGCCGGTCGGCGGGGTCGACGCCGACCTTGAGCGCGACGCGCCCGCGCGCCAGGCGGGCGCGGCCATGGACGAGGGCGAGGTAGGACTTCTCCGCCGACGGCGCGCGGAGGGCCCGCGCCAGGGCGGCGTGGACGGCGGCGCTCTTCGCCACCAACAGCACCCCCGAGGTGCCGCGGTCGAGCCGGTGGACGAGGCTCGGCCGGCGCCCCGCGCCCGGCGGCCAGAGGCGGGCGCGGAAGAGGAGGGCGTTCCACAGCGTGCCCTCGGGATGGCCGGCCGTGGGGTGGACGACGAGGCCGGCCGGCTTGTCGATCACCAGCAGGTGATCGTCCTCGTGGAGGACGGCGAGCGGCAGCTCCTGGGCGGGGTGGGCTCGCCGGGGCGGCAGCGGCGGCAGCTCGAGGGCGACCTCGTCGCCCAGGCGGAGGCGGAGCGCCGGCCGCGCGGCGGCCGCGCCGTTGACGGCGACGAGACCGCTCCCGATCCAGCCCTGGATGGCGTGGCGCGAGGCCGCCGGGCGATCAGCGAGGTGGCGCTGCAGGACTCGGTCCAGGCGGACGCCGGCGTCGCCGCGGTCGGCGCGGAACACCCGGCGCTCGCCGCCGCCGCCGCCGCCAGGCTGGCTCAGGGCGCGCTCTCCGCGAGGCGGCTCAGCCCGCGCGCAGGAACTCGACGAGGGTGGTCGGGCCGCCGTCCGCCTCGATCTCGAGCGTGCCGGCGAGGCCCTGACCCGGCAGCCAGCGGACGTGGCTCGGGTCGTCGATGGTGTGCTCGATGTGGTCGTCGGCCGAGGTGCCCGCGTCGATGTCGATCGACCCTGCCCGGCTCCCCCTCTCCTCCGTGGAGATGCCGAGGAGCGGCAGGTCGTCGACCAGCCTCTGCGCCCCCTCGTCGCCCAGCAGGACCTCGACCGACACACGCCAGCCCTCGTGCTCGTGGCTCAGGCGGTCCAGGAAGCCCTTCCACTCCGTCCGCGGGATCTCGCGAGTCTCCATGCTCTCTCCCTGCCTTTCGGTTCCCGAGTGGCGCTCCCCCTCATCGGCGGGGCGCACCACCCACCATTTCATCATGTCATCCCGGAAGCCTCCCGGCGAAGGCCGCAACCTCTCCTGGGGCATGGGAGAATCGTCCTGCATGCCCGACCTCGTCGCGGCCCCGCCCGCTCCTTCCCCCGAGGCCCCGGCCAGGCGCCCGTCGCTCGCGGCGCGCCTGCCGGCCGCGCCGACCGCCGACGCCGACTGGATCCTCGGCCAGTTCCTCGAGTGGGTCGGCGAGGTGGGCTTCGAGCTCTATCCGGCGCAGGAGGAGGCGCTCCTCGAGATCATGGCCGGGCGCCACGTCATCCTGAACACGCCGACCGGCTCCGGCAAGTCGCTCGTCGCGCTCGGCCTCCATTTCAAAGCGCTGTGCGAAGGGAAGACCTCCTTCTACACGAGCCCCATCAAGGCCCTGGCCTCGGAGAAGTTCTTCTCCCTCTGCGAGGACCTCGGCGCCGCCGAGGTCGGCATGCTGACCGGCGACGCCGCGATCAACCCCACCGGCCGCGTTCTCTGCTGCACCGCCGAGGTGCTCGCCAACATGGCTCTGCGGCGCGGCACCGCACTCGACGCCCCCTACGTCGTGATGGACGAGTTCCACTACTACTCGGACTCCGAGCGCGGCGTCGCCTGGCAGGTGCCGCTCATCACGCTGCCGGGCACGCGGTTTCTCCTCATGTCGGCGACCCTGGGCGACGTCGGCGGCATCGCCGAGCACCTGGGGCGCGAGAGCGCGCACGAGGTTTCGGTCGTCACCTCGAGCGTGCGCCCGGTGCCGCTGGATTGGGACTACCTAGAGACCCCGCTCCACGAGACGGTCGAGGCGCTCCTCGCCGCCGGCAAGTCGCCGATCTACATCGTCAACTTCACCCAGCGCGAGTGCGCCGAGCTCGCCCAGTCGCTCACCAGCATGAAGATCGCCAGCCGCGAGGAGCGCGACCGCATCCGCGACGCGGTGGGCGACTTCCGGCTCGACACCCCCTACGGCAAGGAGTTCCGGCGCTTCCTCTCCTTCGGCATCGGCGTCCACCACGCCGGTCTGCTGCCGAAATACCGGCTGCTCGTCGAGCAGCTCTCGCAGCAGGGCCTGCTCAAGGTCATCTCGGGGACCGACACCCTGGGGGTCGGCGTCAACATCCCCATCCGCACCGTGCTCTTCACCCGCCTCGCCAAGTTCGACGGCAAGAAGATCGCCATGCTCTCGGTGCGCGACTTCCAGCAGATCGCCGGCCGCGCCGGACGCAAGGGCTTCGACACCCAGGGGAGCGTCGTCGCCCAGGCGCCGGAGCACATCATCGAGAAGCGGCGGAGCGACAAAAAGGCCGAGAGCGGCGGCAAGCGCTCGAAGGCGCCGGCGCGCGCCCCCGCCAAGGGCGAGGTGTCGTGGAGCCGGGAGACCTTCGAGAAGCTCATCTCGCGCCCGCCCGAGACCCTCAGGTCGCGCTTCCGCGTCACCCACGGCATGGTCCTCGCCCTCCTCCAGCGCGACGCCGAGGAGGACGACCCGAGCCGGCGGAACTTCGACTCGCTCCGCGAGCTGATCCGCCGCTGCCACGAGGACGAGGGGACCAAGGCGCGCCTCCTCTCCTATGCCGCGGTGCTGGTGCGCTCGCTCTATCGCGCCGGCATCCTCCGCCTCTCCCGCGACACGCGGACCCGCTACCGCTGGGTGGTGATCGCGGAGGACCTGCAGTGGGACTTCTCGCTCCACCAGGCCCTGTCGCTCTTCCTCATCGAGACCCTCGAGCGGCTCGAGCTCGACTCCGAGACCCACACCCTCGACGTCCTCACCCTCGTCGAGTCGATCCTCGAGAACCCCGACGTCGTGCTCCGCAAGCAGGTCGACAAGCTCAAGGCCGAGATCGTCGCGCAGCTCAAGGCGGAGGGCATGCAGTACGAGGAGCGCATGGAGCGGCTGGCGGAGGTCACCCATCCCCAGCCGCTCGCCGACTTCCTCTTCGGCGCCTTCAACCGCTTCAAGGGCGACCACCCATGGGTGGGCGGCCGCGAGATCAGCCCCAAGTCGATCGGGCGCGAGATGTTCGAGGGCTACCTCTCCTTCGCCGACTACGTCCGCCGCTACGGCCTGCAGAGGAGCGAGGGCGTCCTCCTGCGCTACCTCTCGCAGCTCTACAAGACGCTCGACCAGAGCGTCCCCGAGATGGCGAAGACGGAGGGCGTGTGGGACGCCCTGGGCTTCTTCCGCGCCCTCCTCGACTTGACCGACACCAGCCTGCTCGAGGAGTGGGAGAGCCTCCTCCATCCCGAGCTGCGGCTGGCGCAGAAGCAGGCCGATCGCGCCGCCCGCGAGGCGGCGCGCGAGGCGCTCTGGATCCGCGACCTGCTGGAGAACCCCAAGGCGTTCGCGGCGCGGGTGCGGGCCGAGATGCACCTCGTGGTGCGGGCGCTCGCGGCGCGCGACTGGGAAGAGGCCGCGGCCTCCATCCGGCAGGACCCCGAGGACCCCGAGGGCCCCTGGGACGAGGCGCGCTTCGAGGCCGCGCTCGCGCCCTTCCACGAGAGCTACGGCGATCCCCTCTTCACCCCCGAGGCCCGCCGCCATCAATGGACCGCGCTGCGCGAGACCGGCGAGCGCACCTGGGAGGCGACCCAGATCCTCCTCGACCGCGACGGCGACAACCTCTGGGCCCTCTACGCCACCATCGACCTCCGAGACCCCGAGGCCGTCGACGGCCCGATCCTGACGCTGACGCGGATCGGGCCCTAGGCGCGGCGCGGGCGGTGCTGCCGGCGGCCACCCGCCGCGCGCCGCATGCTAGTCTTTAAAGCTCAACGCGAAGCATCGCGAACGCTGTCATGGAGCCGTCACGAAGCTCCGACCAGGTGACCTGTCCATGGAGCATCCTCCGCCGGGCTCCTCGACGCTCTCCGAGAGCTATCTTGCCGACCTGCGCGCCGATCTCGCGCGCGCCGTCCGCCGGATCTGCCCCGCCTGGCTGGCCGACCGCTCCGACGACCTCGTGCAGGTCGCCCTGATGCGCCTGTTGGAAATTCAGCATAGGAGTGAAGGAAACGCCGAGTTCTCGACGTTCTATCTGCAGAGGGTGGCCCGCAGCGCCCTGATCGACGAGATCCGCAGACGGAGACGCAGGCAGGAGGTAGCCTTGGACGAGGCGATGGTGGAGAGCTATCCGTCGGCACGCGCCCTGGAGCCGGACCCCGAGCGCGCCGCAGCCGGGCGCGAGCTGGGGAGCGCCATCCGAGGCTGCATCGGTCATCTCATCCGGCCCCGCCAAGTGACAGTGACCCTCCATCTCCTCGGGCACAGCGTGCCGGAGGCGGCGCGGCTCCTGGGCTGGAGCGTCAAACGGGTGGAGAATCTGGTCTATCGAGGCCTCGCCGACCTGCGCGGCTGCCTCGAGCTGGCAGGAATCGCGCCTTGAGCCGACCCGACCCCGACCTCGCGGCCCTCCGGCGGGCCTTCGCCGCCATCCCGGCCGTGGCGCCCGATCCGGAGGCCTGCCCGCCCGCCGAAAGGTTCCTCGCCGCGGTCCGCGGCGAGCTGCCGCCGGCCGAGCTGCGCGGCCTGGTCGAGCACGTCGCGGGTTGCCCCGCCTGCGCCGAGGACTGGCGGCTCGCCCAAGCCCTCGAGCACCCCGAGGACGACGCCGTGGCGATCGAGCCTTCCGAGCTCCCCTGGCGCCGCCGCTACCGCCAAGCCACCGCCTGGTGGGCCTCCGCCGCGGCCGCCGTCGCCCTCCTCGTGGGCGGGCTCCTCTGGCGAGCGCCCGAGCCCCTCGGAGCCCTGCGCGGCGGGGACAAGCCGATCGAGCTGCTGACCCATGAGGACGTCCTCACGCGGGATGCTGTCGTGCTGCGCTGGGAGTGGATAACCGGCGCGACCTACGATCTCGACATCAGGGTTCATCGCGGCCCGAGCGTCGAGCGGGTCACGCGGCTCCCCGAGCCGCAGTATCACGTTCCGCTAGCCCACCTCACCGCGATCCCTTCAGGGACCGAGCTCACCTGGCGGGTGACCGCCAACCTCCCCAACGGAAAGCGGCGCACCTCGGCCATCAGCTCTTTCATCCTCCACTGAAACGCGCGGCCCCGCTGCGTCGCCTTTTCTTTACAGGTTGGTGAGGGGATCGTCCCCTCGCCTTCGTTCTCGCATCTGGACGGGCGAGGCCAGCGAGCGCCGCAGCGAGCCCCCGCGGGCCACGACCACCGAACCGAAAGACAGAAAGGAGATCGCATGTCAACAGAGACATCCGTCGACTTGCCAAACCCCGCGGCCGGCGAGGCAACCAACACGCGGTCGATCGGCCTGCCTTGGAGGCGGTACCGGATCAGCCTTTTCTGGCGGTTCGGCATCAAGGTCACGCGGCCGAGTCGAACAGTGGCACTCCAGCAAGCGCAGGTGCCCAACACAGAGTCTCCGCGTAGCAACAAGGACGGGCCGAGACCGACCACACTAGCAGCGCCGGGCTTAGCCGCCTATGCATGCGAAAGGAGCGCACCATGAGCGACGACTGGACACTTGAAGTCAGCGGTGAGATCGGTGGCGAGTGCGTCACGCCGCCCGTGAAAGAAACGCCGCCACCGCCTTCTTGAACAGAGAAAGAGAGAGGGGTCGAGGGCGCAGTCGGCCCTCGGCTCCCCTTTCTTCTCGTATCGATTAAGCTGTCGGAGTGATGCCCCGCCTGGCGGATCTTGTCTTGCTCGGCGGCGTGCTGCTCCTCTTGGGCAGCCCCGCTCGGGCCGTGGATTTTACGCATTGCGAGGAGGAGCTCGCCGCGCATCCGAACGAAGAAAGGACTGCATATTGCTTCTACGCTCTTGGCGCGGCCAAGCAGGACCGCCCCGAGGTTAGACATCGCATGCGGTCTGTCCTCGCCGCATCGCCCCAGCTCGCCTGGTTCTCGCTCTGTCTAGGATTTCTTGATGAAAATGGCTCAAATCCCGCAACA
>DATBQN010000070.1:0-2727 GCA_036560825.1 Thermoanaerobaculia bacterium | reverse complement strand
GACGTGGCCGGAGACCGTGCCGCCGAGGGCGGGCGCCTGCGGGGTGAGGAACTGCGCCACCTCGCCCGCCGGCCAGGCGGCGAGGTCGACCGCGAGGGAGATCTGCTCGCCGCGGCGGAGCCTGCCGTCCGGCCCGGCGAGCGGCACCCGGCCCGCCACGCGCACCTCGCTCGCGCCGGCGAGCGCGCTCCGCGAGAGCTCGACGTCGAGCCCCTCGACCGCCGCCGGCGTGAGCGTCAGCGAGCCGCGCACCGCGGCGGGGGCGGCGAGCGCCGGGCTCGCCGCGTCGGCGAGGTCGAGGCCGAGGCCGAACGACCAGGTGGTGCGCGTGAAGGCGAGGCGCCCCTCGGCGTGGCCGTGCCCGGCGGTGGGGAGCCAGAAGGGCGGTGGCGCCGGGGCGGCGGCCTTCCCTGCCGGCTGCCGGGGGATGAGCCGGGTGATCGCCGGCGCGTCGCCGGTGTCCAGATGGAGATCGAGGCGGCCGCTCCGCCGGGCGAGATCGACGGTGAGCTCGCCCGTCGCCGCCTGGCGGGGCGCGGTCACCCGGATGTCCCGCGAGGTGAGGATGCCGCGCGCCAGGGCGACCGTCCCCTGGCCGTCGACGGGCAGGCCGAGGGCGGCGCTGCGGGCGGCGATCCTCACCTCGGCGTGGCCGGAGCCGGCGAGCATCGCGGCCGAGCTGCAGCGGTAGAGGAGATGGCCGGAGCCCGCCCCGGAGAGGCCGTGGAGCGGCGCCTTCTCGGTGTCGAGGACGGTCTCGACGGCGACGTCCCGGAAGCCGAGGTCGAGCTCGACGGGCTTGCCGCGCGGCGCGTTCGACGCGGTATCGACGAAGACCTTGCCGGCGATCGAGCCGCCGCCGTAGGCGGCGCGGCGGACGCCGATCGCGAGGCCCTTCGGCCGCCCGTCGAGGTCCGCCGCGAGCGCGGTCACCGTCCACTCGCGGAAGTCGATGCGGGAGGCGGTGACGCGCCCCGCGTAGCTCCACGCATGCGGATCGACGAGGACGCGGCCGCCGGCGATCTCGAAGCGCCCGCCGAGCGGCTCGTCGAGATAGCCCAGCCGGTTGGCGATGCGGCTCTCGCCGGTGCCCGAGAAGCGCAGGTCGACGTGGGCGCCGGCGCGCCAGGAGATGGTGCCGCGCACCTGCGCCTCGAGGTCGGGGCCGGCGATGCGGGCGGTGGCCAGCTCGAGCCGGCCGCGATCGAGCAGCAGGCTCCCCTTCCCCGAGTAGCTCACCCGGTAGGGGCGGCCGCCGGGAAGCGAGGTCGAGACCTCCTGCGCCGTCGCCAGCGCGTCGAGGCGGCGGCCGCTGCCGATCAGCCGCCCCCAGATCGCGCGCGCGTCCACCGACAGCTGATAGCGCCGCTGGTTGAGCTCGAACTCGCCGTCCTGCACGAGAATGCGGCCGATGCGCACCTCGAAGCGGCGGGGGCCGCCGCCCGGCGCGCCGAGCTTCGGCAGGTTGCTGGTGCCGTCGGGGTTGAAGATGAGGTGGAGGTGCGGCCGCACGACGTCGATCGACTCGAGGCGGACGATGCCCCGGCGCAGGTCCCCCCAGGGCAGGGTGACGTGGACGAGCTCGGCGGTCGCGAGCGGCGGGTCTTCGGGGTGCGGACCGGGGATCCGCACGTCGTGGAGGACGATGTCGGCCCCGGGGAAGAGGCTGTACTCGGCGCTCGCGATGGTCACCGGCCGATGGAGGAAGTCGGAGGTGCGGGCGATCGCCAGGGCGAGGACGCGCTCGCGGGCGAAGCGGCTCTGCGCCAGCTCGTAGAGGCCGCAGGCCAGGGCGACGACGAGGACGAGCCCCCAGACGAACGGCCGCAGCAGCCAGCGGCGCAGGCGTCCCGGCCGGCGGCGCTCCGGCCGCGGATCCGGTGGTAAATCCGCAGCCGCGGCCGGAGCGTCCGCCGGTTCCTGTTCGGGAGGGCACATGCCGCGGGACCGAGCGCGGCCTCTAGCCTGCGAACGTCATGAGACCGGAGTGGGATCGTCGCTCGACAGGCCCCCCCAGCGGAGCTTGCCGCGGAGATTGTCGTAGAAGCTCCGCACGTTGACCTTGACCAGCCGCACGACGCTCGGGCTGCGCGTGATGCGCACCACGTCGCGATGGCCGAGCGAGGTCCCCTCCTGGCCGTCGAGGGTGAGATAGACCTCCTCGCGCTGCGTTTCGAGCGTCACCTCGATCATGCTGCGGTCGGAGACGACGAAGGGGCGCAGGGCGAGGGCGTGAGGGCAGATCGGGGTGAGCACGACGACGGGCAGGAGGGGATGGAGGATCGGCCCCCCCGCCGAGAGGTTGTACGCCGTCGAGCCGGTCGGCGTCGAGATGATGAGGCCGTCCGAGCGATAGCGCGCGATGAGATGCCCGTCGATCGCCAGGGTGAGCTGGATGATGCGGGCGAGGGCGCTCTTCGTCACCACCGCGTCGTTGAGCACCCGGAAGCTCTCCGTCGCGGCGCCGTTGGCGCGCCTGAGCTCGATCTCCAGGAGCGCGCGCTCCTCGGTCTCGAAGCGGCCGGCGAGCACCTCGACGAGCGTCGGGTAGAGCTCGCCGCGGTTGATCTCGGTCAGGAACCCGAGGTTCCCCAGGTTGACGCCGAGGATCGGCACGCCCGGCATGACGGTGCGCGCGACGGAGAGGAGGGTGCCGTCGCCGCCGAGGACGATCACCAGGTCGTAGGGCTCGGAGGCGTCGAACGGCCGCTCGCCGTCGAGCCCCTT
>DATBQN010000069.1:0-10318 GCA_036560825.1 Thermoanaerobaculia bacterium | reverse complement strand
GGCCGGGGACGACGAGAAGGCCGCCGCCGAGAGCGGGCCCAGGGAGATCAGGAAGGGCCCGGCGGAGCCCGAGCCCAAGGAGCCCAGGGCAGCGCCGAAGCAGAAGCAGGGCGCCGTGGTGCCGTTCGATCCCAGCCGTCGGAAGTGAGGCAGAATGAGCCAGAGGAATCCATGATGAGAGCCTCCGCTCCGACCGTTCGACGTTCCGTCCCGGCGCTCGCCGTCTCGCTGGCGATTCCCCTGGCGCTCTCTCTCGCCGGCTGTCAGCGCGAGACGACGCGGGCGGTGGAGCCGCCGAGCGCGCCGTCGCAGCAGACGGAGGTGGCCCAGGCGGCGCCACCCCCGGCGGAGGCCGGCGGCGCCGACCGGCGCGCCGCCGAGCTCGGCCAGAACCCCCGAACCGTGGTGATTCCGCCCGAGCCCCCGCCGAGCCCCCCGAGCCCGCGGCGGGAGAGCCTCGAAGCGCGCGAGAAGCGGCTCGCCGCCCGCCAGGCGGAGCTCGACCGCCGCGAGCGCAGCCTGCGGCAGCGCGAGGAGGAGACGGCCCCCTCGGCTCCCGCTCCGGCTCCCCCGACTCCCGATCACGAGGCGGCGGCTCCCGCGCCGGAGCCCGAGCCTGCCCCGGCTCCGGAGCCGGCGCAGGTCACGGTCGACCTGCCGGCCGGCACGACCTTCAACGTCGAGCTCTCGAAAGGCCTCTCCTCGGCGACCAGCCGTGCGGGTGAGACCTTTCGCGCCCGCATCACCGGGAACGTGACGCGGGACGGCGAGGTCGCCATCCCGGCCGGCTCCGAGGTGGTGGGCGAGGTGACCCAGGCGGTGCCGCTCAAGCAGATCGGCGGCCAGGCCTCGCTCGGCATCCGCTTCACCGATCTCGTCCTCCCCACCGGCGAGACGATCCCCATCCAGGCCTCGCTCCTGCGCGAAGGGAAGAACGAGTCGAAGCGCGCCGCCGCGACGATCGGCGGCGCGGCGGCCGGCGGGGCGATCCTCGGCAACATCCTGAGCCGCGGCAACCGCGGCGGCGGCTCGGTGATCGGCGCCCTCATCGGCGCCGTGGCGGGCACGGCGATCGCCGCGCACCACAAGGGCCAGGAGGTGGAGATCCCGCCGGGAACGGTCCTCGGCCTGCAGCTCGACCAGGCGGTCGAGGTGCGCTCGCGGCAGTAGCTCGGCAGAGAGGCGAGAGGGGCTTCAGCGGCGCGAGGCGGCGGCCATCGCCGACCGCCCGCCGACCCCGCTGGAACCCAGGGCCGAGCCGGCCGTGGCGGCTCCGCGGCCGATCATCGAGGCGAACACCTCGACGCCGCGCTCGACCACCTCGGGAGAGGTGGCGGTGTAACAGAGCCGGACGTGGGTGGGGTAGGGGCCGAAGCTCGGGCCAGGGGCGAGCAGCAGCCCGCGGTCGGCGCAGTCCTCGAGGAAGCCCTGGAGGCCGCGGCCGTCCAGCCAATCGGCCACGTCGATGAACAGGAACATGCTCGATTCGGGCGGCGCGACGCCCAGGCGCTCGGCGATCCGGTCGCCGGTCACCCGGTAGCTCCTGCGCGCCGTCTCGACCCAGGCGTCCCCGACCGGCCCGAGGACCCGCCGGGCGGCGAGCTGGGCGCCGTTCGGAGCGCTGTAGAAGTTGTTGACGCTGATCTTCTTGAGCTCGGGCATCACCGACCGGGGGCCGATCACGTAGCCGCAGCGGTTTCCCGCCATGCCGTAGGCCTTCGAGAACGACTGCGCGACGAAGGTCCGCTCGGGCAGGAGCTGGAGGCCGTAGACGTGCTCGCCGCGGAAGACGTAGTGGTCGTAGACCTCGTCGCTGATCACCCACAGGCCCTCGGCGGCCGCCCATTCGACGAGCGCCTCCATCCAGGGGCGCGGGATCACCCTGCCGGTCGGGTTGTTGGGGGTGTTGATGTAGAGGACCGCGGTGCGCGGCGACAGGCGCGCGGCGACCGCGGCGACCGCGGCCTCCTTCGAGTCCACTTCGCCGAAGAAGGGTACGGCGACCGGCACGCCGTGGAAGATGCGGACGGTGCCGGCGAAGAGCGGCCAGTAGGGAGCGAGGAGCAGCACCTCGTCGCCCGGCTGGACGAGGGCGCCGACCACCGCCGAGAGCGCGCCGGTCGCCCCGGCGCCGACGAGCAGGTTCTCGGGCCCGATGGAGACGCCGGTCTTGGCGCGCTCGCGCTCGACGATCGCCTCGAGGAGGACGGGCAGCCCCTGCGCCGCGGGATAGCGGTACATCCCCGGGTTCTCCGCCAGCCGCAGGTCCTCCAGCCGGCAGCCCGGCGCGGGGTCGAGCCAGGTGTCGCCCAGATGGAGCGGGTAGATCTCGCCGCGATAGGAGGTGATGCGGCCGGCGAAGCTCGAGTAGACGTCGCCGGGCATGGCGGCGACGGTGGGGGCGACCTGAAGGTATCGGGGCATGGGATCTGTCTCGCGTCTGTCTCGGCGGCGCTTGCCGGCCGCACGCCCTGCACTGAGCGGGGCGATCCGCCGGCGCCGTCTCTTTCCATGGTGCTGGAGCGCCGGGTTGCGTGACATCGAGACCGGTGCGCCAATGGACGTCGCCCGGTGTCGCAACGAGGTCCGTATTGCGGTAAAATAGCTAGCCAAATTACTTATAGAGATCAATTGTCTACTCAGCGGTGGGTGTGCCTCGCGCTGTCCGTAGTCCTCGTCCTCGGCGTCGGGGGCCTGGTCGTCGTCAAGTCGCGCTCGGCGATCGGGAGCGCCGGGCGCCGGCTGGGCTTCATTCCCGACGAGGGCTCCGAGGGCATTCTGGTCACCGAGGTGGATCGCGCCCGCCCCGCCTCTCGCGGCGGGCTGCGCACCGGCGACCAGCTGGTGTCCGTCGGCGGCCTGCGCACGGTGACGCTCGACGACTACAACCGCGCCGCCTCGCGCTTCGTGCCCGGCCGGCCGGTCGCCTTCCGGGTCCGGCGCGGCAAGGGCCTCCGCGACCTCGTCCTGCTGCCGGGAGTGGCGCCCAGGTGGTTTGCGCTCGCGGTCGACGCGCTGACCGTCCTCGGCTTCCTCGCCCTCGGCCTCCTCGCCTTGAACCGGGGCGTGTCCGATCTCCAGAACTACCTCTTTCTCCTCTTCACCCTCGCCGTCGCCTTCGAGCTCGCGCTGCCCATCGACGCCATCGGCTCCCCGCTGCTCATCGCCGTCGCAACCTCTGCCTACTACCTGCTGACCGGCTTGCAGATCGCGCTCGAGCTCCACCTGGCGTCGCTCATCCCGGAACGCCACCCGTGGGTCGTCCGCCGGCGATGGCTCATCCCGCTCTACTACGTCCTGGGCATCGGCCTGAGCCTCGTCACCTGCCTCACCTACCTCGCCCAGGCGGTCCTCGGCTGGCGGCTCTTCCCGTGGAGCGCGGGCGCCGTCGACACCCTGCTCCTCGGCATCGCGATGCCGATCTGGGCGGTCGCCGTGGTCGTCCTCCTCGCCTCCCAGGCGCTCGCCTTCCCGCAGCCGCGCGGGCGCCACCAGGCCGGTCTGGTGCTCGCCGGCATCCTGCCCTGGTGCGCCTTTGTGCTGGTGACCTCCGGCCTCGGCCGGCTCGGCCTGCCGGTGCCCGTCTGGCTCTCTGCGCTCGAGCCGCTCGCCCTCCTCTGCTATCCGATCGCCTTCTTCGCCGCCATCTACCGCTACCACCTCTTCGACATCGAGCTGGTGGTGCGCCGGAGCCTCATCTACACGACGCTCACCGGCATCCTCTTCCTCGTCTTCTACGCCGCCCTGGGCGCCGGCGGCGTGCTGGCGACCCGCATGTTCGGCGGCAAGGCCTCGGTGTGGGCGGTCTCCGCCGCCACGCTCGTCCTCGGGCTCCTCTTCGCGCCGCTGCGCCGGCTGCTGCAGACGAGCATCGGACGGCGCTTCTTCCCCGAGCGTTACGCGCTGCGCCAGCAGCTCATCGCGCTCGCCAGCGAGCTCCCGGCGCAGGGCAAGCTGCCGCTCATGGGCGCGCACCTGGCGGTGCGCCTGTGCGAGATCTTCGCCGCCCGCTCGGCCACCCTCCTCATCGCCGACTCCGGCGCGAGCTTCCTCTCGGGCCTCGCCTCGACGCTCCCCGACGGGCTCGCGAGCCTCGACCAGCCGCCCTTCCTCACCCTCGACGATCCCGGCATCGACCTCATCCGCCGCGCCGGGCGCCCCCTGCCCGCCGGCCATCCGATGGCGAAGAGCCCGGCCCTCGCCAGGCGCCTGGCGAGCCTCGACCTCGCGCTCGCCGTGCCGCTCCTCTCCCACGACCTGCTGGTGGGGATCCTCCTCGTCGGCCGCAAGGAGGGCAACCGCGGCTATCCCGCCGAGGAGATCGACCTCCTCGACCTCCTCGCCCGCCACGTCGCCACGGTGTTCGAGAACGTGCGGCTCTTCGAGTCGGCCACCTACGAGGGCCTCACCGGCCTGCTGCGCCGCGAGACCATCCTCGAGCAGCTCGGCCGCGAGCTCGAGCGGGTGCGGCGCTACCATCGCCCGCTCACCATCGCGATGGCCGACCTCGACCACTTCAAGGAGGTCAACGACCGCTACGGCCACCTGGCGGGCGACGCGCTCCTCAAGCGCATCGCCCAGGTGGCGGTGGCGGGCCTGCGCAGCACGGACTGGATGGGCCGCTACGGCGGCGAGGAGTTCCTGCTCGTGCTCCCCGAGACCGACATCGAAGGGGCCGTCGACGTGGCGGAGAAGATCCGCGCCCTGGTGCAGAAGACGGCGGTCGCGATGGAGGACGGGACGCTCGCCCGCGTCACCATCTCGATCGGCCTCGCCTCGCTCGCCGACGTCCCGGCGAAGGAAGGCCCCGTCACCGCCCGCGACCTCATCGGCGCCGCCGACCGCTCGCTCTACGAAGCGAAGAACAGCGGCCGCAACCAGGTGTTCCCGCTCGTCGCGTGACCCTGTTGCGAGGCTCCTTCACCAGGCGAGGATCAGCCCGGCGCTCCCCTCTCCCTGGTAGAGGCCCGTGCTGACCCTCCGGCGGAAGCGGGAGCCGCGGTCGTCCACGTCCTCGAAGGAGGTGTCGAGGCTCGTGTAGTAGCCGCGGACCTCGAGGCGCACGCCCACGTGGGGGTTGAAGAAGATCTTGGCCCCGCCGGCGAGCATGCCGGCGAAGCGGTCGTCGCCGGCGGCGAGCTTGGGCTGCAGCCGGGCGACGCCGAGGGATCCGGTGACGTACGGGTTCACCTGCCCGCGGCCCCATTGGTAGAGCAGGCCGATCTGATAGAAGTCGAGGTCGACGTCGCCCAGGCGCGAGCGGTCCGCGAACCCGCGGTCGCTGAACCGGCTGCTCTGGTGGTTGGCGAGGAGCTCGAGCTGCAGGCTGTAGGCGAGCGGGACGTCGAAGGTCACGCCGTAGGCGCCGCTCCCGTCGAGGCGCAGGTCGCGGTTGTCGAAGCGGTTGCCGCGGTCGTCGTAGGAGGCGACCGTGCCGTCGAACCGGTAACCGGCGGTGGGAGTGATCTCGAAGCGGTACGGCTGCGCCGTGAGGGCGGCGGGGACGAGAGGGGTGACGAGGAGGAGGGCGGCGAAGGTTCTCTCGAGCCGGGTCATGGAAATCTCTCCTTTGCGCGCCCTGTGCCGCCGGGCGCCCGTTCCACAGCTTTTTACCATGGCCGGCGCGGGTGCTACCATCGATCCCCGTGACGAGGACCGGATGGGGACCGAGACGATCTATCTGACCGAGGTGCGGCGGCTGCCGGACGGCCGGCGCCTGCACCTGACCTGGAGCGACGGCCACGGCGCCGACTACGAAAATGAATACCTGCGCGGCTGGTGCCCCTGCGCCGCCTGCCAGGGCCACTCGGGGCTGAAGATCCGCTTCCTGCCGCCCGCCCAGCCGGTCTCTCCCACCACCATCCAGCCGGTCGGCAACTACGCCATCTCGATCGCCTGGTCGGACGGCCACGGGAGCGGCATCTACCGCTTCGACTTCCTGCGCGAGATCTGCCCCTGCGAGCGCTGCGGCGAGCCGCCCGCCGAGCTCGACGTCTGAGCCTGCCGGCTGCGCCTACTCGGGACCGGTCTCCCCCCGCCAGCGGCGCACGTCCGCCGGCCGGTTGAGGTTGACGAAGATCGCCTCGGGCAGGCCGAAGCGCTCGAGCGGCGCGCCGGCGAGGTAGCGGATCGAGAGGCCGGGGACCGCGGCGAGGCGGTGGGGCGCGAGGACGCCGCGGGAGACGCCCTCGGCGAGGGCGGCGAGGGCCGGCGGCCGGTAGAGGGCGCAGAGCGGCTCGAGCCCGCCGCGCCAGCGCGGCACCACCCAATCGAACCCCGAGGGCTTGGCGATCTCGGCCAGGAGGGCCGCCGGCACCTCCGGCAGATCGCAGGCGAGGACGAGGAGAGCCCGGCCCGGATAGGCGAGGGCGCCGCCCAGGAGGCCGGCGACAGGCCCCTCGCCGGGACCGTCGGGAAGGGAGGGGAGATCGGGGACGAGGCGCCGGCCGCGGTCGGCGATGGCCACCTCCGGGCAAACCTCCTGCAGCCGCCGCGCGGCGCGGGCGGCGAGGCTCTCGCCGCCCGCGTCGAGCCGGCCCTTGTCCTCGCCCATGCGGGCCGAGAGGCCGCCGGCGAGCACCAGGCCGACCGGTACCGCCGCCGCCTGGTGCTCCCTGCGAGCCCCTTCCTCCCGTGCTACCATCCAGTCCCCGTCTTGGACCTCAAGAACTCAAACGACAAGGAGAACCTCCCATGATCGTAGGTGTGCATCTGCTCGTCCTGGCCATGGCGGCGGCCGCGGCGCCGTCGACCGCGGCGCACCCCCGCGTCACGCTCGAGACCACGAAGGGCAAGATCGTCGTCGAGCTCGACGCGCAGAAGGCGCCGAAGTCGGTCGCCAACTTCCTCGACTACGTCAAGTCGCACCAGTTCGACGGCACCATCTTCCACCGCGTCATCCCCGGCTTCATGATCCAGGGCGGCGGCTTCACCGCCGCCATGCAGCAGAAGCCCACCAAGCCGCCGGTGGTCAACGAGGCGTCGAACGGTCTCTCGAACCAGCGCGGCACGATCGCCATGGCGCGCACCAGCGACCCCAACAGCGCGACGGCCCAGTTCTTCATCAACCTGGTCGACAACAAGAACCTCGACTACAGCCCGGGCAACCCGGGCTACACGGTCTTCGGCAAGGTGGTCGAGGGCATGAGCGTAGTCGACAAGATCGCCTCCGTCCCGACGGGCACCAACGGCCCCTACTCGGACGTGCCCCGCGAGCCGATCACGATCACCAAGGCGACGGTCAACGGCGCCGCCAAGTAGCCTGCACCGATCGACGGCGCCGCCAAATAAGCACGCGGCGGTCGGCTATTTCTTGGTGTTCTTGCGGACGATCGCCAGACAGGTCCACAGCACCTCGAGCTGCTCCCTGCCGTGGGGCAGCTCGAGGTCGCGCCACACGTCGCGAATCGCGGTCAGCAGATCGGTCCAGTCGACCTTGGCGTTGTGCTCGTAGAGCCGGCGCATGGCGGCGAAGAGGTCGGAGACCGACCACATCGCCGGCCGGCGGCCGGCGAGCTCGCGCCAGGCGAGGCGCAGCGGCGCCAGGCGCCGGCGCGACAGCTCCTGATCCTTGTAGCGGACTCTCAGGCCTCCCACCTCGGGCAGCCGCTCGAAGGCGAGGTCGTCGGGGACGGCGCGGTCGGAGATCGCCTGCCAGTGCTGGGGGATCGCCTCTTCCTTGCGCACCTGCATGACCAGGGCGTCGAAGCGGGCCATGGTCAGGCCCTCGAAGGGCGCCCCGATCAGCGGCACGTCGGCGCCGTCGATCCAGTCGGCGATGTCCTCCTGGGACGGCAGCGGGCGCGCGGGCGCGGCCGGAGGGATGGCCGCCGGAGGCCGGGCGGCCGGGGGAGGCGCCGGCGCGGAGGTGGGCTCGACGGGTTCGCTCATGGTCTCCTCAACGCCCGAGTGCTGCAGGATCGTCTGCTAAAGGATGGTGCCGAGGACCGGACTCGAACCGGCACGGGTTACCCCACACGCCCCTCAAACGTGCGCGTCTACCAATTCCGCCACCTCGGCAAAGAACTCGTGCGAGCCCTGGCGCCCGCGGGAGGCGCATTCTAGCAGGCCGAGGCCCGAGGGAAAAACCGCGCGGCCCGAGAGGTCAGCGCGGGGTGCGGCTCGGGGCTGCCGGAGCGGCCGGCTTGGGGGCCGACGTCGCCGCCTTCCCGGTCACCCCGTGCATCACCGAGCTGTTGCCGAACCGGCTCTGCAGCACGGCGATCGAGATCGTGGTGAGGATGAAGATCACGAACGAAGCCACGGTGAGCTTGTGGAGGAGCGTCGTCGCTCCGCGCGCACCGAACGCGGTCTGCGTGGTGCCGCCGCCGAAGACCGAGAGGTCCGCGCCCTTGCCTTGCTGGAGCAGGACGACCCCGATGAGGAAGACGCAGACGATGATATGGATCGTTTCCAACAGATAGATCACGTTCTGAGACCTCCGAGAGGGTACGGCCGGTCAGGCGGGCGTCATCCGGCGCAGACGGCCATGATACTCAGGAATCGCCGCGGGTCAAGGCTGGCGCCCCCCACGAGGAAGCCGTCGACGTCCGGCTGGGCGATCAGGCCGGCGGCGTTCTCCGGGGTGACCGAGCCGCCGTAGAGGATGTGGTCCCCGGTCCCGGCGAGCACCCCGCGGAGGAACCGGTGCGCCTCCCGGGCGGTCTCCGCGGTCGCCGTCTCGCCGGTGCCGATCGCCCAGACCGGCTCGTAGGCGACGGCGAAGCGGTCCCCGGGGAGGTGGGCGAGGTGCGCGAGGGCCGCGGTCAACTGCCGCTCGAGGACCTCGAAGGTGCGGCCGGCATGCCGCTCGTCCCGCGTCTCGCCGACGCAGATCATCGGCGTCAGCCCGGCGCGGAGGGCGGCCGCCGCCTTCCGCCCCACCAGGTCGTCGCTCTCGCCGTGGTCCCGCCGCCGCTCGCTGTGGCCGCAGAGCGCCCAGGAGCAGCCGGCGTCGGCGAGCTGAGGGCCCGAGACGTCGCCGGTGTGCGCCCCCGAATCCTCGGGATGGAGGTCCTGCCCGCCGACCAGGATCTCGCTCCCGGCGAGGCCGGCGGCGACGAGCGGCAGGAGGGGGAAGGGCGGGAAGACGATCGCGTCGACCGCGCGGAGGGCGCCGGCCGCCCCTTGGCGCAGGACGCCGCAGTAGGCCTCGGCCTGGGCGCGGAGCAGGTTCATCTTCCAGTTCGCCGCGACGAGCGGCGGGCGGGCCGCGGGTTGGCCGGCGGGAGCCATCAGCGGCGCTCCAGGGCGGTGACGCCGGGCAGCTCTTTGCCCGCCAGGAACTCGAGCGACGCCCCGCCGCCGGTCGAGACGTGGCCGATGCGCTCGATCACCCCGGCCCGGCGGGCGGCGGCGACGGTCTCCCCGCCGCCGATCACCGAGAAGCCCGGGCAGGAGGCGAGGGCTCGCGCCACCTCGTTGGTGCCGGCGTCGAAGGGGGGCTTCTCGAAGACGCCCAGCGGCCCGTTCCAGAAGAGCGTGCGGGCGCGGCCGATCGCCGCGGCGAAGTCGGCGCGGGCCGCGGGCCCCACGTCGACCGCCTTGAAGCCCGCCGGCACGCGCTCGGCCGCCACCGTCTCGATCCGCCGCGGGGCGGCGAGGTCGTCGGTCACCACCAGGTCGCGCGGCAGGATCACCTCGATGCGGCGCGCCGCGGCGCGGGCGAGGATCTCGCGCGCCAGCTCCAGCCGCTCGCGCTCGACGAGCGACTCCGCGAGGTCGAGGCCGCCGGCGGCCAGGAAGGTGTTGGCCATGCCGCCCCCGACGAGGAGGAGGTCGAGCCGCGGCAGGAGGTTCTCCAGGGTGTCGATCTTCCCCTCGATCTTGGCGCCGCCGAGGACCGCCGCGAAGGGCCGCTCGGGCTCGCCGAGGAGGCGCGAGAGCGCCTCGACCTCGCGCACCAGGAGGCGTCCGGCGGCCTTCCGCGGCAGCCGCTCGGCCGCCCCGACGACCGAGGCGTGGGCGCGGTGGGCGCTGCCGAAGGCGTCGTCGACGTAGGCGTCGGCCAGGGCCGCGAGCCGGTCCGCGAAGCCGGGATCGTTCGTCTCCTCCTCGGCATGGAAACGGAGGTTCTCCAGCAGGACCACCTCGCCCGGTTTCATGCCGCGGACCAACGCCTCGACCTCCGGGCCCACGCAGTCGCCGGCGAATCGGACGGTCTGGCCGAGGAGTGGGACGAGGGCTTCGGCCACGGGGTGCAGGGTGTAGCGCGGATCCGGCTTCCCCTTCGGCCGCCCGAGGTGGGAGGCGAGGATCACGATCGCGCCCGCCGCCATGAGCTCGCGGATCGTCGGGACGGCCTCCTCCAGGCGGGTGG
>DATBQN010000068.1:0-3252 GCA_036560825.1 Thermoanaerobaculia bacterium | reverse complement strand
AGGTCGAGCCGGCCGTCGTTGTCGTAGTCGAAGGCGATGACGGCGATGGTGTTGCCGAACTTGGTGAGCCCGGAGACCGCCGAGACGTCCTTGAAGCGGCCTCCCCCCAGGTTGCGGTAGAGGATCGGCGTGCCGAAGCGGGCGACGAGGAGGTCCTCGCGGCCGTCGTTGTCGGCGTCGAACCAGATGGCGTCGGAGACGATCGCCTGGGGATCGTTGCCGCCGGCGACGCCGGCAGCCTCCGCGACGTCGGTGAAGGTGACGTGCCCGCTCTTGTCCGGGCCGTTGTTGTGCAGCAGGTGGCTCCTGCCGCCGGCCGCGGAGTCGGTGACGAAGAGGTCGTCCCAGCCGTCGCCGTCGTAGTCGCCGACGGCGACCGCCGCGCCCCCCGCGGTGAACATGCCGAGCACGTCCGCGTACTTGCCGGGGAAGGCGCGGGTGTGGTGGACGACGCGGGCGCCGGCGGCGGCGCCGCCCTCGACGAAGCGGATGGTCCCCGCCGCGGCGGGAGCCGCAGGCGCGGTAAGAAGCCGGGCCATCAGGAGCGCAGCGACGGCGAGCGTCCGTCTCACGGCCGGTCCGCCCAGATCGCCTTGAGATCGGTGTCGACGCGCTTGCCGGGGTCGAGGTCTCCCTCGATGAGCGCCTTGAGCTCGTCGCCCTGCCTGCCGAGACGGAGCTTGAGCGGGGCGTTGTCGGGGAAGAGCCTGGCGCCCTCGCTCCAGGTGGCCTTCGCCTTGTCGAGCTGGTCGAGCTTCCAGTAGCCGTCGCCGAGGGCCAGGTAGGCGCGCACGTGATAGGGACGCGGTGCGCCGGCCTGCAACATCCGGACCGCCGCCTCGAGGTCGGTCACGCCGAGCGGCGTGCGGCCGAAGACCTTCGGCCAGTAGAGATAGCTGTTGCCCCGCGTGTAGAGGGCCAGCCAGGAGCGCTGGAGCTCGAGGGCGTGGGTGAAGTGCCCGAGCGCGGTGTTGGCGAGGATCACCTGGGTGATGGCGCCCGCCGCCGGGATCTTGTCGACGTAGGCATATCCCCAGTTGAGCGCCAGGTTGGCCGACCGGGGGTGCGCGGCGGATTGCTGCTCGAAGAAGGCGATGGCGCGATCGTAGGCGCCGGCGGCGATCACCGCCATGCGGTACTCGCTGGCGTCGCGCTGGCTCTCCGGATCGGCGGCCACCGCCGCCTCGAAGCGCGGCAGCGCCGCCGCCCAGTCCCTCGATGCGGCGGCCTGCTCGCCCGCCGCAAACTCCTTCTCGGGCTCGGCCGGCGGCGTTGGCGGGGCCGGCGCCGCGGCCACTCCCAGTCCAGCCAGAGCGAAGAGTCCCGCGAGAGCCGCGCCGAAGACAGCTCTCTTTCGAGACGAGCACCCTTCTGAATTGTCATCCTGAGCGAAGCGAAGGATCTGGGGGAAGGGACTCATCGATCTCAGACTCCTTCCGACCTTCGAGATTCCCCCACCCAGATCCTTCGCTTCGCTCAGGATGACAAAGGGAACTAAGAGCTGAATCCATCGACGAGCGTTTTGCAACTCTCCATGCGCTATCAATCTCATCGCTTGTGGGCCTCGGCGTGGAAGGGGAGGATCTCGGCGCGCCCCTCGACGAGGCGCGAGATGCGGTCGACCGGAACGTGCGTATAGACGGCCTTCACCCCCGACGGCCAGCGCACCTCGAGGCGGTCGATGGTGGTCGCCGGACCCAACCCGAAGTGCACGCGCTTGGTGCTCTGGGAGGCGAAGCCGTTGCCGCCGTCGACGAAGCGTAGCAGGGTGCGCCCGCCGGCGGTGAGGCGGAGCTGCGCGCCCACCGCCTCGCGGTTCGAGCGCGTGCCCTCGAGGAGGAATTCGGCCCAGTGGTTCGGCAGCGGCTCGACGTTGTGGTAGAGGTACGGCTCGGCCCCGGCGTTGGTGACGAAGAGGTCGAGGCGGCCGTCGTTGTCGAAGTCGGCGACCGCGATGCCGCGCCCGTCGCGCACCGAGTCGAGGCCGTGGCGCGCCGCCTCGTCGCGGAACCGCCCGCCGAGGTTGTGGAAGAGGCGCTTCTTCTCGTAGCCGGAGAGCGACTTCTTCCCCATCGGCGGCCAGTTGCGGGCGTCGGCGAGGTCGATCCCCGGCTTCACCACCATGTCGAAGATGTCGGGCACGTAGCTCACCGGCCCCGCCGACACCCAGCCGTCCACCACGTAGAGATCGAGCCAGCCGTCGTTGTCGTAGTCGAAGAACTTGCCGGCCCATCCCCAGCCGCTGTCGTAGACGCCGGCCTCGCGCGCCACGTCGGTGAAGGTGGGATCGCCGTGCGCGTCGAGGCCGTCGTTGTGCCAGAGGAAGTTCCCCTCGCGCATGTAGTCGTCGGTGATGTTGGTGACGAAGACGTCCAGCCGCCCGTCGTTGTCGTAGTCCCCCCACTCGGCGTTCATCCCCTTCTTGGTGTCGAAGCCGATCGCCTTCTCGGTCGCGTCGCGGAAGGTGCCGTCGCCGTTGTTGATGAAGAAGTGGTCGGTGCCGAAGTCGCAGGCGACGTAGAGGTCGTCGTCGCCGTCGTTGTCGGCGTCGCCGTGGCCGACGTCGAGCGTCCAACCGGTCATCGCCGCGAGGCCGGCGCGGGCGGTGGCGTCGCGGAAGGTCCATTGGCCGTGAGCGTCCGGCCCCTCGTTGTGCCAGAGCGTCACGCCGCCGCCGTTCTTCGCCGTCTCGAAGCTCTCCGGGAAGAAGCGCGGCGTCTTGGGATGGAAGAGGTCGACGGGCTGGAAGTAGTTGCCGACCAGGATGTCGACGCGGCCGTCGCGGTCGTAGTCGAAGGCGATGGCGGTGATGCCGTTGGCGTAGCGGTCGAGCCCGGCGGCCTTGGTGACGTCCTTGAACCTGCCGCCGCCGAGGTTCTCGTAGAGGAGGTTGTGGCCGAAGCGCACCACCAGGAGGTCGGGGCGGCCGTCGCCGTTGTAGTCGAGCCAGAGGGCGTCGGCGGTGGCGTTGTCGGCGTCGTTGCCGTCGGCGACGCCGGCCTCCGCGGCGACGTCGGTGAAGGTGAGGTCCCCGTTGTTGTGATAGAGGTGATTCTTCCCCCCCGCCGCGGAGTCGGTGACGAAGAGGTCCTCGTAGCCGTCCCCGTCGTAGTCGGCGACCGCGGCGGCGGCGCCCAGGGCCGTGTAGCCCGCCATGATCTCGGCGTAGGGGTTGTCGAAGCGGCGGGTGTTGTGCTTGCGCGCGAGGCCCGCCCGGGCGGTCAGGTCCTCGAACCAGCTCCCGCCGGCCGG
>DATBQN010000067.1:0-1683 GCA_036560825.1 Thermoanaerobaculia bacterium | reverse complement strand
CCTCGACCTACCGCCTCGTCGCCAACCGCAAGGAGGTGCGCATCGGCCTCCCCGAGGTCCGTCTCGGCATCCTCCCCGGCTGGGGCGGCTCGACGCGGCTGCCGCGGACGATCGGCATCGCCGAGGCGCTCGACCTCATCCTCACCGGCAAGACCGTCTCCGCCCGCCGCGCCTGGAAGCTCGGCCTCGCCGACGCCCTCCTCCCCGACGCGCGGTTCCTCGACGAGGTGCGGAGCTTCGCCCTCGCCCACCTCGATCGCCGGGGCGGCGAGGAGCCGGCGCGCCCCGACTTCAAGGAGCTGCTCCTCGAGCGCAACCCGCTGGGACGGAAGATCCTCTTCGACCAGGCGCGCAAGAAGACCCTGGAGCAGACCCGCGGCCAGTACCCGGCGCCGCTCCGCGCCATCGAGGTGGTCCGCGTGGGGATCGAGGACGGTCCGCGCGCCGGCTTCGACGCCGAGGCGCGCGCCGTCGCCGAGCTCGCCACCTCGCGCACGGCGAAGAACCTCCTCCACGTCTTCAAGCTGACCGAGGAGGCGAAGAAGGAGAAGGGCCTCCCCGGCGGCGAGCCGCGGCCGGTTGCGAGCGTCGCCGTGCTCGGCGCGGGGGTGATGGGCGGCGGCATCGCGCAGCTCGTCGCCGCCGAGGCGGGCATCCCGGTGCGCATGAAGGACGTCGACGAGAAGGCTCTGGCGAGCGGCATGGCGCACGCCGCCCAGGTCTTCGACCGCGCTCTCCGCCGCCGCCGCATCGAGCGGCCCGAGGTCAAGCGCCGCATGTCGCTCATCCTCCCCACCCTCTCCTACGCCGGCTTCGAGCGCGTCGACCTGGTGATCGAGGCGATCGTCGAGAAGCTGCCGGTCAAGCAGCAGGTCTTCGCCGAGACGGCGTCGCACACGGCGGAGCGCACGGTCCTCGCCTCGAACACCTCGTCGCTCTCGATCGCCGCCATCGGCGCCACGACGCCGCACCCCGAGCGGGTGGCGGGGATGCACTTCTTCAACCCCGTCCACCGCATGCCGCTGGTCGAGGTGATCGCCCCCGAGGGGGCCGACCCCGCCGCGGTCAACACCGTCTTCGCCTTCGCCCGCCGGCTCGGCAAGACCCCCGTCCTGGTGCGCGACACGCCCGGCTTCCTGGTCAACCGGCTCCTCATGTTCTATTCGACCGAGGCGCTCTGGCTGCTCGACGAGGGCCACCGGATCGAGGACCTCGACCGCGCCATGACCGACTGGGGGATGCCGCTGGGGCCGATGGCGCTGACCGACGAGGTGGGGATCGACGTCGCCGTCAAGGTCGCCCACATCCTGCGCGACGCCTTCGGCCAGCGGCTGCCGCTGCCGCCCTGGCTCGACCGGCTGTCGCTCGAAGGGCGGCTGGGGACGAAGAGCGGCAGCGGCTTCTACCGCTACGACGGCCGCGAGCGGAAGGACCCCGACCCGGCCGTCTACGGCCTCCTCGGCCTGGAGCCCAAGATCGACCGCCCCGACACCGCGAGGCTCGCCGACCGCATGGTGCTGCCGATGGTCAACGAGGCCGCCCGTTGCCTGGACGAGAAAGTCGTCGCCAGCCCCGCCGACCTCGACCTCGCCCTCATCCTAGGAACCGGCTTCCCCCCCTTCCGAGGCGGCCTCTGCCGCTGGGCCGACCACCAGGGCCTCCCCACCCTTGTCGCCGCCCTCG
>DATBQN010000066.1:0-3594 GCA_036560825.1 Thermoanaerobaculia bacterium | reverse complement strand
GTCGGCGGTGAAGATCTCGCGGTCGGCGCCGGCGCGGCGGCGAGAGCCCGGGCGGCGCCGCGCCCGAGGCGTACGCCTGATAGCGAGCACGTCGATCCCTGCTGTTGCCGCTCAAGCTGGCTGATGGCGTAGGGATCCGGGTGGCTGATGGCCATGGTTGGCGTGCACGGGAGCAGCCGGGGATCGAGATGGCCATCTCACGCATGAGCGCCAGCGCCGCGTGTTGATGGCCATCTCCACCGGCGCCGCTGGCGCCGGCTTGGTGATGGCCAGCCGGCGCCCGAGCGATGAGTGGGTCAGTCGGGGGTCAGCCGTCGCTGGGGGTCAGGTCGCCGACGATGCGGGCCATCACGTCGCGCTCGACGAGCTTCTTCTTGCGGCGAGCCGCCTCGCGCAGCGCACCGGTGGCGATCCTGTCGATCTCGCGGAGGCTCGAGCCGGCCGCCTCGTGCAGGAGGGTGAGGGCGTCGGCGGTGAAGATCTCGCGGTCGGCGCCGGCGCGGCGGAGGCGGAGCTGCACGTACTCGGCGGTGTCGTCGGCGACCATGGGCCCGATCGCGAGGCGGCGCTCGATCCGGGAGTAGAGCGAGCGGTTCTTGCGCAGCTGGAGACGGTCCTGGAGGTCGGAGAGGCCCACGAGGATGAGCGAGAGCAGTGCGCGGCTGTCCCACTCGTAGTTGAGGAGGATGTGCAGGTGATCGAGCGTGTCCTGGTGAAGCAGATGCGCCTCGTCGAGGAGGAAGACCGGGTGGATGCGCTCTCGGCCGAGGTTCTCGACGTGGTTGCTGACGGCGTAGAAGACGGCCGCCGCGGTGGCGGCCGGGGTCAAGCCGAGGGCGTGGCAGAGCTGGCGATAGAAGTCGCGGCGGCCGAGGGTGGCGTTGTGGCAGTAGGTCAGGCGGAAGCCGGCCTGGGGCAGGCGCTGGCGCACGGCGCGCAGCACGCACGTCTTGCCAGCTCCGGGCTCGCCGACGAGGAGCACTTGGGCGTGCTCCTGCACGGCCTCGCAGACCTCTTCGACGACTTCCTGCTTGGAGGGCGGGAGCCAGAGGTCGCCGTCCGAGACCTCCTTGGAGAAGGGCGCTTCGGACATGGTGAAGAAGCGGACGAAGGACTCGCTCACGAGGCGCCTCCCTTCTTGCTCCCGCTGTCGTCGCGGCGTGCGGAGGGGGCGAGCGGACGGAGGGGGTTGAAGTCCACCGGCCGCGTCGGCTTGTCGGCGGCGGGCCCTCCGCGCGGCGCTCGCTTGCGCCGGGCGTTGCTCTCTGGGTCGACGGGGTGCAGCACCAGGCGCTTGCCCTCGTGCTCGACCCAGGGCGCCTCGGTAGGCGCGACGAAGCAGCGGGCGACGGTGACGATCTGCCCAGCGAGGTAGCCCTGGTCGAGCTGCCAGAGGACGCCATCGACGGAGACGATGTTGTCGCCCGAGACGCGGCGCCGGGTGCGCTCGGTGAGCGCCACGCGGAGGGCCTTGTCGTTGACGGCGCCCTCGCCGGCGGGGCGGGCGGCGTACACCTTCGCCGGGCTCTTGCCCATCAGGCCGGCGTGCGGCGCGGGGTGGTAGCGCTTGTCGAGGAAGGCGCGGAGGGTGGTGTTGATGTCCGCGAGCGAGGCGACGGCGCCGAGGTAGTTGAGGCACCCCTCGCGCAGCGTGCGCCAGAAGCGCTCCATCTTGCCGCGCGCCTCGGGGTCGTAGGGCCTGGCGTGCAGGAGCGTGATGCCGAGCCGGGCGCAGGCCGTCTTGAGGATGTCGCCGCGATAGGTGGAGCCGTTGTCGAGGTAGAGCCCATCCGGCCTGCCCTCGCGGCGCAAAGCGTCCACGGTCATGCCGAGCATGTCGACCTCCTTCTCGGTCGCATGCGCCTCCAGCGCGACGACGTAGCGGGAGGCGTCGTCGAGCAGCCCGTGGATGCGGACCGGCGTCGTCTTGCCGCCGACGGTGCAGCCGGTCACGTGGCACACGTCGCCGTGCCAGAGCGCTCCGGGGCGCTCGGCCTGCCAGCGCAGGCGGGTCTTCGACTCGCCCTCGGTACGCGCGGCACGGCGCCGGAGCCCCGCCGCCGCGTACAGCCGCCGCACCGTGGGCTCGGAGACCTTGCCCTCCTCGAGCCGACCCTCGTCGACGAGGGTCTTGAGGATGAGCGGCACGGAGGCGTCGGGGTGCTCGCGCCGGATGTCGAGGAGCAGCTCCCGCAGCTCCTCGGTGAGGTCCTGGGCGAAGCCCTGATCGCAGCGAGGCTGCGGTCGCAGGCCGTCGAGGCCGCTGGAGCGGAAGGCGTAGAGCCAGCGCTCCAGCGTGGGGATCGAGTAGGTGCGCGTGCTCGCCGCACCCGGCGGGCGAAAGCGCTGATCGCTCAGGGCGCGCAGCTCGGCGGCGAGCTGGCCGTGGCTGAGCACGCGGTGCATGAGAGGGCCGATGACCGTGGCGCGATAGATCGCCACGGCCTCGGCATCGTCGGCGGGGCCGATATCCATTCCAAGGGGTCCTTCCTGCGCCTGGTTGGCGCCCGCCCCTTGTCCGGGATCGCCGGGGTTTGCGGGATTGATCCTCTCAGGTGGGCGCTACATTTCAGCCTCCGGAAGTTGAGGTCCCCTCACGCCGCCCGCGCGGCGCCGAGGAAGGCGCGGTGCTCGATCGGCAGCGCCCGGGTCGTCGGATCCGCGCTCGCCGCCAGCGCCGACGCCGCGACGGCCGCCACACCGCGCAGCGACACGGAGGGGCCGGAGGGCGGCACCGTCAGGAAGAGCAGCCTCCGCCGGAGGTCACGCGCCCAACGTCGCAGGGTCGCCCAGCCCGTCGCCCCAGCGGCCCCGAGGACCGTCGCCGGGCACACCCGCCGCCGCACCTGGGACGCCGTCGCCCCCAGCAGACCCCAGAGCGCCAAGGCGAGCCCGATGGCGGAGGCGCTGTACACCCGCCGGCCGCGCACCTCACACGGGACCACGATGAGCACCGCGCCGCAGGGGACGCACCGGTAGCGCCGCGCCACCACGACGACCAGCGCGGCCCGAGCCCCCGCTTCGCAGGGGCCGCGGACCTGCCGCTCCCGGCTGCCATGCCCCTGGAGCTGGATCCCTCCACCCACCGGGCAGCTCGGAGCCCCACAGAACGGGCACCGCGATGGCCGGGCCTCGGAGACGGTGGGCACTCGCTGAAGCCAACGGTTGATGCCGATGGCGCTCTGAACAACACTTCCGCTGCTTCGTTTCTCGCACACTGGAACCGGAGCACGACGAGGAGGCTGTCCGCCAAGATCAGGTCTCCTCGTCGCCTTTTGTCGCCGGCACCATGCCGATGCTCCGTCCTCCGAGCCCCCGGCTACGCCAGCGCCACCCCTGACGCACGCTCGTCCTCCGCCATGGCCATCCACGCCGCCCCGAGGGGCCGGGCGAGGATCTCCCTCAGCGAGTTTGATTGAAAGAGGGCGGAGAGGGCGCGTCCAGACCGCGCGCTAACACCAGCGAGCCGACAGCGTGTGCCTCAACCGTCCTGCCCGAGTTCGGTCGCGTCGGCGGCCGGCGCTCCCGAGGCCCCGGCTCTCGCCCGCTTGAAGGGCCGGACGCTGCCCGGCGAGACCAGGCTGTACTCCACGC
>DATBQN010000065.1:0-6220 GCA_036560825.1 Thermoanaerobaculia bacterium | reverse complement strand
GGGCATCCCGCTCGTCCTCGCCGGCGGCTACGGCTGGGGGAGCCGCGGGCTCGTCCGCCGCGTCGAGGCGCTGGCTGGTGATTCCGCGGGCGCCCCGCACGGCGTCCGCGCGCTCGGCAGGGTGGAGCCCGACCGGCTCCTCCGCCTCTACCAGGGCGCCACGATCTTCGTCTATCCGTCGCTCTACGAGGGCTTCGGCCTGCCGCCGCTCGAGGCGATGGCCTGCGGGGTGCCCGTCGTCGTCTCGGACGCCGCGAGCCTGCCGGAGGTGGTGGGGAGCGCCGGCGTCCTGGCGCCGGCGGGGGACGGCGCGGCGCTCGCCGCCGCGCTGCAGGGGCTCCTCGCGTCGCCGGAGCGGCGCGCCGAGCTGGCGCGGCGCGGGCCGGAGCGGGCGCGGCTCTTCCGCTGGGAGACCGCGGCCGAGCGGATGGAGGCGATCTTCGCCGCGGCCCTGGAGGGGGCGCGGAGCGTAGAATGACGGCGTTGCCCTTCACCATCGGACTCGACGCGCGGAAGATCCAGGACTTCGGCATCGGCACCTACGTGCGCAACCTGGTGCGCGCGCTCGCCCGTGTCGACGCCGAGAACCGCTACGTGCTGCTGGTGCGGCCGGCCGACAAGGAGGCCCTCCCGCCGCTGCCGGAGAACTTCCGCACCGTGATCGAGAGCTCGCCGGTCTACTCGCCGCGCGAGCTGGTGGCCCTCTCCTGGCGCCTCTTCCGCCTCCGCCTCGACCTCTACCACGCCACCCACTACGTGCTCCCGGCGGTGGTGCCGTCGCGGGTGGTGGTCACCATCCACGACATCATCCACCTGCTCTATCCGGAGTTCCTCCCCTCCGGGCTCGCCTTCCTCTACGCCCAGCGGATGATCCACCGCAGCCTGACGCGCGGCGACCGCATCATCGCCGTGTCGCAGAACACCAAGAACGACCTCATGGAGTACTTCGACGTCGACGGCAAGAAGATCCAGGTGGTCTACAACGGCGTCGAGGAGCGCTTCCGCGCGCGGCTGCCGGAGGAGGAGATCGACCGCCGGCTCGCCGCGGCCGGCATCGCGCGCCCCTACCTCCTCTTCGTCGGCAACCCCAAGCCGCACAAGAACCTCGACAACGTCGTCCAGGCCTACGCGCGGGCGCGCCGCATGGCGCAGTTCGACGTGCCGCTGGTCTGCGTCGGCGCCAAGAGCGGGGCCGACTCGAAGATCCGCCAGCGCGCCCAGTACCTGGGGCTCGCCGACCGCGTCCACCTGCTCGGGCACGTCGCCGACGAGCTGCTGCCGGCGATCTATCAGGGCGCCACGCTCTTCCTCTACCCCACGCTCTACGAGGGCTTCGGCCTGCCCGTCGTCGAGGCGATGGCCTCGGGGGTCGCCGTCATCACCTCGAACACCTCGGCGCTCAAGGAGATCGCCGAGGGTTACGCCCACCTCGTCGATCCCCTCGACGTGGACGGCATGGCCAAGGCGATCGCCAACGCGATGTCCGACGGCGACCGCCGCGCCGCGCTCGCCAAGCTGGGGCAGCGGCGGGCGGAGGACTTCCGCTGGGAGGAGACGGCGAAGAAGACGCTCGAGATCTACCGCGCGGCGCTCGGCGCCCCGGCGCCGTCCGCGGCCAGCGGAGAGGGAGGGTGAGCGAGCTCGGCGGGCGGCGCGCCGCGCTGGTCCACGACTGGCTGACCGGCATGCGGGGCGGCGAGAAGGTGCTCGAGGCGCTCGCCGACCTCTTCCCCGGCGCGCCGATCCACACCCTCTTCCACTTTCCCGGCAGCGTCAGCCCGGCGATCGAGGCGCATCCGATCCGCTCGAGCTTCCTCCAGCGCGCCCCCGGCATCCGCCGCCACTACCGCCGCTACCTGCCGCTCTTCCCCGCCGCCGTCGAGGAGTTCGACCTCGCCGGCTTCGACCTCGTCGTCTCGTCCTCGCACTGCGTCGCCAAGGGCGCGCTGCCGCCGCCCGGCGCCTTCCACCTCTGCTACTGCCACACGCCGATGCGCTACGCCTGGGACCAGGAGCACGCCTACTTCCCGCGGCGCCGGGGCGCCGTGGCGCGCCTGCGCTCGCTCGCCCTGTCGCGCCTGCGCACCTGGGACGCCGCGTCGGCGGCGCGCGTCGACCGCTTCGTCGCCAACTCGCGCTTCGTCGCCCGCCGCATCCAGCGCTACTACGGGCGGCCGGAGGCGTCGGTCGAGGTCGTCCCCCCGCCGGTCGACGTCGAGCTCTTCACGCCGGGGGACGGAGCCGAGCGAAACTCCGGTCCGCCCTACTGCCTCGCCGTCTCGGCGCTCGCCCCCTACAAGCGGCTCGAGGTGGCGATCGCGGCCTGCGCGCGGCTGGGGATCGAGCTCCGCATCGTCGGCGACGGCCCCGAGCGCCGGCGGCTCGAGGCTCTGGCGAGGGAGAGCGGCGGCCGGGCGAAGCTCCTCGGCCGCGTGCCCCCCGAGCGCCTGCGCGACCTCTACCGCGGCGCCCTCTGCTTCGTCCAGCCCGGCGTCGAAGACTTCGGGATCGCCGCCGTCGAAGCGCTCGCCTGCGGCGCGCCGGTCGTCGCCCTCGGGCGCGGCGGCGTGCTCGACGTGGTCGAGGACGGACGTCACGGCGTGCTCTACGAGAACGGACGTCATGGCGTCCTTGACCAAGAAGGCGCCAGCGGCGAAGCCGCCGCCCTGGCGACGGCGATTGACAGGGCGCGCCAGATTCGATTCAATACCTTGGACCTTCGCGGTCGTGCGGAGGGTTTCTCCGCCGCCCGTTTCACCGAACGCATACGAGCCGTCCTGTCCCGCTGTCTCGAGTGAGAGCCGCCCGCTCGTGATCCGCCAACGCCACCGCATCACGGCGGGAACCTACCTCGCCGGCGACCTCGTCGCCACGCTCTTCGCCTTCCTCGCCGCCTGGCTGCTGCGCTTCGAGCTCGAGGTCGTCCCGCTCACCAAGAACGTGCCGGAGTTCGCGCCCTACCTGCGCCTGGTGCCGTTCGTGCTGGTGCTCTGGCCCATCGTCTTCTATTTCCACGGCCTCTACCAGATCCGCCGCAGCCGCAGCCGCTCTGACGAGATGCTCAGCCTCGTCGTCGCGGTGGCGCTCGCCACCGTGCTCCTCTCGGTGGTGATCGCCTGGTACCGGCCGCCGGCGGCGCCGGGGAGCCACGAGTACTTCACCTACAGCCGCGCCTTCCTCGCCATCTTCGCCCTCGTCGACCTCGCGGCGGTCGGCGCCGAGCGCCTGGCGATCCGCGCTCTCCTGCGCCGCATCCGCCTCTCGGGGCAGAACCTGCAGCGCATCCTGGTGGTCGGCGCCGGCGCCCTCGGCCGCGAGATCACGCAGAAGATCCTCGCCCACCGCGAGCTCGGCTTCGAGGTGGTGGGCTTCCTCGACGACGACCCCGGGAAGTCCGCCACCAGCCTCGACGGCGTGCCGGTCTTGGGCACCCTCCGCCAGGCCGAGGAGGTCCTCGCGCGGGTGCCGATCGACCAGGTCTACATGGCGCTGCCGCTCGACGCCCACAAGAAGACGCTGCAGATGCTCCAGCTCATGGCGCGCGAGTGCGTGGAGACCAAGCTGGTGCCCGACATCCTCCAGTACGCGACGTTGAAGGCGACGATGGAGGACCTCGACGGCACGCCGGTGATCAACCTCTCGCAGGTGCCGCTCCAGGGATGGAACAGCCTGGCGAAGCGCGTCATGGACATCGTCATCTCCGCCGCCGCGCTCCTCGTCGTCCTCCCCTTCTTCCCCGCCGTCGCGCTCGCCATCTGGCTCGAGGACCGCGGACCGATCTTCTACACCCAGGAGCGCATGGGCCTCGACGGCCGCTCGTTCATGATCCTCAAGCTGCGCTCGATGCGCATCGACGCCGAGGCCTCCTCGGGGCCGGTGTGGGCGATCAAGGACGACCCGCGGCGCACCCGCGTGGGCGGGTTCCTGCGGCGCTGGTCGCTCGACGAGCTGCCGCAGCTCTGCAACGTCTTCGTCGGCGACATGTCGATCGTCGGCCCGCGTCCCGAGCGGCCGACCTTCGTGCGCGAGTTCAAGCACAAGATCCCGCAGTACATGCTCCGCCACCGCGTCAAGGCGGGCATCACCGGCTGGGCGCAGGTGCACGGCTGGCGCGGCAACACCTCGATCAAGAAGCGCATCCAGTACGACCTCTACTACATCGAGAACTGGTCGCTGGGGCTGGACTTCAAGATCCTCGGCATGACGCTGCTCCACGCCATGCGCCACAACGCGTACTGACGAAGCCCCCTCTCCGAGCCGCGGCCTCGCGCCCGCCCCGCTCACCGAATCGCGCTCAAATCCTTTGTTCTCGGGCTTTTTCCGGGCTCTCGCCGCCGGCGGACCCAAGATGTCGTGGGTCCGTGCGACGGTCGGTCCCAGGCGTTGGGGTGCTCGCGCGGCGCGGCCCTATTCGTGCCGGAACGACGCGCCACTAAGACTTGCGGTGAGCAGACTCTTGACACTCCACATGTTGTGGCGTAACCTCGGCGTCATCAGCCCGGTCCAGATGGGCAAACGTTCCGAAAGGAGAGACTGTCCATGGCAATGAAGAAGGCAGCTACGAAGAAGGCCGCGGCCAAGAAGCCGGCCGCCAAGAAGGCCGCTCCGAAGAAGGCCGCCAAGAAGCCGGCCAAGAAGAAGACCGCCAAGAAGAAGTAAACGGTCCTCGCGAGAGGGCGGCTCGAAAGTCAGCAGTCTTTCGCGTCGCCCTCGCAGTCCTGAAGCCCTGAAGTCCTGCAGCTCCTCCCTGAGATCAGATCCTGCGGCGAGTCGTTCGAGGCCGCAGCTTGTCCGGACGGCTTCGATTCCGGCTGGCCGCGCTACGCCGGCAGCAGTCTGGCGGCCTCGGCGTCGAGGAGCCAGAGGAGCTCGCCGTCGGTGGGCCGGACGATGCGCGCCGGGTAGAGATCGGGCGAGGCGTCGCCGGCCAGGACCTCGCGGAGGGCGGGTGCCTTCTCCTCGCCGGCGACGAGGAAGACGACGCGCGCCGCGGCGTTGAGCGCCCGCGGCGTCAGCGTGATGCGGTGCGCGCCGAGCGTCTCGACCCAGGGCGCGGCGACCAGGTGATCGCGGTCGTGGAGCGCCGGCGAGCCGGGGAAGAGCGAGGCGGTGTGGCCCTCGGGACCTAAGCCGAGGAGGACGAGGTCGAAGCGCGGCGACCCGCCCGGCGCCAGACGGAAGGCGGCGGCGAGGGTCTCCTCGTACTCGCCCGCGGCGCGCCCGGCGTCGGGCTCCTCGGCATGGATGCGATGGACGTTCTGGACCGGGATCGGGGCGCGCTCGAGGAGCGTCTCCCGCGCCATCCGGTAGTTGCTGTCCGGATGATCGGGAGGGACGTGGCGCTCGTCGCCCCAGAAGATGCGGAGGGCCTCCCACGGCAGGCGGGCGCGGAACGGCTCGCCCTCGTCGGCGAGCAGGCGATAGAGATCGCGCGGCGTCGAGCCGCCGGCGAGCGCCACGCTGAACGTCCCGCCGCGCGCGGCCGCGGCGCCGGCGGCCGCGGTGAAGAGCTCGGCCGCGGCGCGCGCGATGGCGCCGCGGTCGGGGAGGACCCGGATCTCGGGCGGCATCAGACCGCGGCGACGCCGCTCTCGCGCCAGCTCCGCCACTGCCGGCCGTCGCGCTGGATGAGCTCGTCCGCCTCCTTGGGGCCCCAGGCGCCGGCGGCATAGTTGGGGAAGTTGCGCGGCGCGAGCGTCTGCCAGACGTCGAGCACCGGCGTCACCACCTTCCAGCTCGCCTCGACCATGTCGCTCCGCTGGAAGAGCGTCGAGTCCCCCTCCAGGCAGTCGTAGATCAGCGTCTCGTAACCCGTCGACGGGGTGGAGCCGAAATAGTCGGCGTACTCGAAGGCCATGCGCACGGTGCCGAGCTGCACCTGCGGGCCGGGGATCTTGGCGTGGAAGCGCAGCGACACTCCCTCGTCCGGCTGGATGTGGAGGACGAGGAGGTTGGGATTGAGCTGCTCGACCGGGGTCTCGCGGAAGAGCATGAACGGCGCGCGCTTGAACTGGATGGCGATCTCCGTCACCCGGCGCGGCAGGCGCTTGCCGGTGCGCAGGTAGAAGGGCACGTCCGCCCAGCGCCAGTTGTCGAGGTGGAGCTTCATGGCGGCGTAGGTCTCGGTCGCGGAGTTGGGCGCCACGTCGGGCTCGGCGCGGTAGGCGGGCACGCGCTGGCCGCCCAGCGTGCCCTCGCCGTACTGGCCGCGCACCGCCTG